>JAQIBW010000054.1 GCA_027858865.1 Sulfurimonas sp.
CTTGAGCCTCTAATAGTTTCAAATTTAAAAAAATTTAATGTCTTTGCAATTAAACTTCCATCAAAATGATCAGAAATAATTAGTTTTACATGTGGATTTTTTCTAAATCTTGTATATGCATAAGGTATCATTAAAAGTTCACCATGCCAACAAGCCATAATTATTGGCTCATCACCTATAGTGTTTGGAGAATGAAATTCTTTTTTATTTGTTAGGTATAGAAGCCTTATAAGTAATGAGGATATAAAGGGAAGAAAAAGTAGAGTAAGATAGCGAGAAATCTTTTTACGCAACTACTTCACCTGTTAAAATTGTTCTTCCGATAGAAGTTATCTTAACATTTCTAAATTCACCTAACAGCTCATCTGAACCTTTTACTTTTATGACGATGTTGTTATCACTTCTACCACTTACATAGTAGTCTTTAATCAGCTCTTCAAAATAGACTCTATATGTCTTGCCAAGAGATGTAGCATTTATCTCATCTAGTATCTCTGTATTAAGACTTTGTAGTGTTGTAAGTCTCTCAGAGGCCACTTCTTCATCAACCGTGTTAGTGAAGTGTTCAGCTTCCGTCTCAGGACGAGCCGAATATTTAAAAGAAAAAATCTGGTTAAATCTAACTTTTCTCATAACATCTAACGAGTCTTGAAAATCTTCATCGCTTTCACCTGGAAAAGCAACGATGATATCAGTAGAGATGCTAACTTCTGGACACTCTGCACGAAGTTTTTCTACACGATTTAAAAACCACTCTCTTGAGTAGCCTCTTTTCATATCATTTAAAACTTTTGTAGAACCACTTTGAAGTGGCATATGTATTGACTTACAAATTTTAGGGTTAGTAGCAAACTCTTCTATAAACTCATCATCCATGTGGAAAGGGTGAGGAGATGTAAAACGAAGACGCTCTAAACCTTCTATCTTAGAAAGTCTTCTCAGTAATTCTGAGACGTTTACTTTTTCATGTTCACCTGAAAAACGGCGACCATAATTATTTACATTTTGACCTAAAAGAAAAACTTCTTTTGCTCCTTTATCTACTGCTCTGTGTGCCTCATTGATAATAAGAGCATCTGGAATAGATATCTCATCACCACGAGTCTTAGGAACTATGCAGTAAGTACACGCTTTGTCACAACCGATAGAGATATTTATAAAAGCTTTATATGGAGATGTTCTAAAATCATCAAAAGCAAATTCACTCTCATCATAATTAATATCTATCTCTACGGCTTTATCTTTATGTAAAATTTCAGTAATCTTAGATACATTTCTAGCACCTAAAACAAAGTTTACATATGGTGCTCTTTTTATTATTTCTGCACCCAAGTGAGATGCTGTACAACCACAAACACCTATCTTAGCTTCAGGCTTTTTCTTTTTGTTGAAAACCCCAAGTTCTGAGAAAAGTTTAGAGACTGGTTTTTCTCTTACTGAGCATGTATTTATCAGAATCAGATCGGCTTCTCTAAAGTCATCAATCGCTTCATAACCCTCTTTCTCGGTCAACTGAGCAATCATATGCTCACTGTCACGAGAGTTCATAGCACAACCTAAAGTCTCTATAAATAACTTTTTACTCATGAATTATCTCTAGCTAATAATGTGTACTTGGTACATATATTCGTTATCTGAAAGTCCAAATTTAACTTCACTCATGTAAAAACTTTTACCTTTTTCTTCAAAATGATCTTGAAGTTCAAGTAAATCTTTGTGAGAATTTTCTCTGTCGAAGTAAAAAATTACACTTCCTTCTTTTTCAACGCTTGCTTCAATCTTATCTAAATCAGCTTTTTTTGGTTTTGTATCAATGTCTGTTCTAGCAAATTTTAAATCCATAATTTATCCTTGTTCTACTATTATAAAAGTCTTGGATTATATACAAAATCTACTAAAAGTCATATTAAAAGGCATCTCTAAAGTTAATTTCGCTATAATTTTACTACTTCATAAGAAATCCCACATTTATTACAACTATTTTTTTATGAGACTACCTTGACAAGGACATATTAATGGAAAAAATTTTAGATATTGTTGATGCGATTGCGCACGAAAAAGGTCTTCAGCCGGAAAAAGTTTTAGAGGCTTTAAAAACTGCTTTTGTTCAAACTGCAAAAAGAGTTATTGATAGAAATTTTGCTTTTGAAGCTAATGTTGATGAAGCTACAAAATGTATAGAGATTGTTCAAACTATAACAGTAGTAGCAGATGATGATGAGAAGCTTCAAGATGAAGAAGTTGCTCCTGCATATATTTCTATTACAGATGCTAGAGAGTATGATGATCAGGTTGAACTTGATGATCAACTACAGATACCACATGATTTAGAAGAGTACGGAAGAACTGGTGCTTCTCAACTTCATCGCGAAATAGAGTACCACATACAAAGACTTGTTGAAGATGAACTATTTAACAAATATATGTCAAAAATAGGCACACTTGTAACAGGTCGTGTAACTAGTGTTGACTCTCATAATGCTACATATATAGAAGTAGACGAGGTTCGTGCTGTTCTACCGATGAAAAGCCGTATTAAGGGTGAAATATTTAAAAAAGGCGATCACCTAAAAGCTGTAGTTCGTCGTGTTAATATGGACAAAGAAAATGGTATCCAAATCGAGCTTTCTCGTACAAGCCCTAAATTTTTAGAAGAACTATTGGCTCTTGAAGTTCCTGAAATTGCAGATGGTGCTGTTATTATAGAAAAAAGTGCTCGTATTCCTGGTGAAAGAGCTAAAATAGCACTTCTTAGTACTCATCCTCAGGTAGATGCTGTAGGTGCTACTGTTGGTGTTAAAGGTGTTCGTATTAATGCAGTTAGTCAAGAGCTAATTGGTGAGAACATTGACTGTGTAGAGTACACAACGATTCCTGAACTTTTCATATCTCGTGTAATGAGTCCTGCAATTATATCTCATGTTGAAATTATAAAAAATGAAGACGGAGATGCTGAGAAAGCTATCGTAACTCTTCCAGCTGATCAAAAATCAAAAGCTATTGGTAAAAGCGGAATCAACATCCGTCTTGCATCTATGCTTACAGGATTAAATATAGAGATTGTTGAGAATGACGCTGTTACTACAGAAGATGGTGAAATTGAAGAAGCTAGAGATGGTGTTGATGCACTACAGGCGTTATTTAGCTAAAGTCCGTCACTGCGAGCGAAGCGTGGCAGTCTAGATTGCTTCGTTCCTCGCAATGACGGCGTTAAAGTTTCCTCCAATTAAATTTTCACTAAAACTAAAAATTAAAAGAGTGATATAGTTGCAAGGTATGAGTAAGGAAGTGTACTTTAGTACATGACGAACGAAGAAACGAAGCAAATGCATTGCTATTTTAGTTTTTTCACCTTCTTTTCATGTATGGATTTAACTTTATTAGTATCAAATCCGCTATCATATTTCCCAATAGTGTTAAAAAAGCTGTAATCATCAAAGTACCCATAATAATTGGATAGTCTCTACTTAAAGCACTCATAAAAAATAGTTGTCCCATTCCTTCTATCCCAAAAATTGACTCTAAAATAACACTACCGCCTATTAGTCCTGGTAAAGAAAGACCTAAAAGTGTAATGATTGGAGGGAAAAGATTTGGAAGTATGTAGTAACGTAGTAACTTTTTTTTACTAAGTCCACGAGATAGAGCATAATAGTAGTAATCGCTCTTTAGTATTTCTAATGTTAAAGATCTGACGTAGATTATCATACTTCCAAGCCCAACAAATATCATAACTCCCACCGGTAGAACCAGATGCCAAGCCATATCAGTGTAATATGCGAAACCTATCTTTTCTTCTATAGAGTGAAGTCCGGCTATTGGAAAAAGATCTAAATTTAAAGATAAAAATATAATAAATAACAGTGCCAGATAAAAAGATGGCATGGAAAAAGATATTAAAGATATCTGACGAATTATATAATCTATTTTTTTTTCGTATTCTAGTGCTGCTTTTACTCCTAAATATAATGAAAGAGCAAATACTGTAATAAGAGCTGTTATGTTCATAATAAGTGTAATAGGTACACGTTTCAATATTTCAGAGGTAACATCCTGTCCGCTTACAAATGAGATGCCAAAGTTAAGAGTAGATATATTTTTAACCCAGTCCACATACTGACCAAATAGTGATTTATCTAGTCCGTAAACAGCTTTTAACTGTTCAATCGCTTCTTTTGTCATATTTGGATTTAACTCACCAGCTGCAAAGAAACTATTTGGTGCTGCATGAATTGCTAAGAAAGAGATTACTGAAATAAGCAGTAACATAAATAGTAAATAAAAAAGTTTTTTTGATAAAAATAACATAGGGAAGATTATATCGAAATTTAACTCTCTAAAACAGACAAAAGAGAGTTAAATATTTAGCGTATTAGAAACTAGTAGAAATAGTAGCGATTATATTATCTTCTGTATCAGTTGAATCAGCTTCAAAATCCATTGCACTGTAAGCTACAGTAAAATCAAATTTACCAAGTGTTTTAGTAGCACCAATAAGGTAATATACCCCTATATTTTCATAGTTACCGATAGTTCCGTCGATACTTATGTCCATAGGTAATGGCACGCTTACAGCAGCTTCGTAAGCATTTTCAGGATCAAGATCATCAGTCTGAACACCTAAACTGTATTTTGCACTAACTTCAACTACCTTAAAGTCATAACTTAAGCCAACATACGCTTCACCAAAATTCAGAGCTTTAGAATCATTTGGATAAACATATTGGATATAACCTATATCATAACCAACACCCGCGATTTCATTTTTATAACCACCATAAGCATCAAATTCCATTGAAGTATCAGGATTATCTTTAAAATTAACATTAGAACCCCATGCTCCAGCATATAGACCTTTATAATCTAAGTCAAATCCCCCTTGAATTGCAGGTGAATCATCACTTTGAGTCATACCTCTCCATACATAGTTACTTGTCATTGCTACGTTAGCACTAATTTCTAAATCAGATTTCTTTTCCTCAGCATATGCCATAGTTACAGCTAAAGCAGCAGCTAAACTTAGTTTAATGAATTTCATATTATTTCCTTTTGTTTTTAAACAAACATTTCACTTTCAGTAAAAGCGATTCTTTTGTTTTGATAAAGTAATTATTACATAAAGTGCTCAACAAAAGCATAGAAAATTGATTAATTTTTAATCAATGTGTAGTTATTTGCTAAAAAGAGGTATTAGCAAGAGTAAAAACTCTTACCAATTTGAGATATATAGGAAGATTAATCTTTCATATCCCATGAAAGAACTGTTTTACCCTCTGGACTTGTCTCAGCAGCAGCCATTCCCATAATATTATATCCATTATCTACATAGTGAATTTCACCAGTAACACCAGATGCTAAGTCACTTAAAAGATACATTGCCGAGTTACCGACTTGTGTAGTTGTAACATTTTTCTTTAACGGTGAATTTATTTCATTCCAGTTAAGGATTTGTTTGAAATCACCGATGCCAGCAGCAGCTAATGTTCTGATTGGTCCAGCTGAGATAGCATTTACTCTTTGACCTTTTTTACCAAGATCCACAGCCATATATCTAACAGTTGATTCTAGTGCAGCTTTTGCAACACCCATTACATTATAGTTAACAATGTATTTTGGTCCACCAAGGTAAGAAAGAGTTAAGATAGAAGCATCATCAGCTAGAACTGATTCTAAACGATTTGTTAAATCAATAAGTGAATATACTGAGATATCCATAGCGATTTGAAATGCCTGTTTTGTAGTTTTAATAAAAGGCTCACTTAGTGCTTCTTTTGGTGCAAATGCAACAGAGTGAACTAAAAAGTCTATCTTACCAAAGTCTTTCTCAATTAATTCTGCAATTCCTGCCATATGCTCTTCATTTGATACGTCTAATTCATAAACTTTATCACTTCCGAACTCTTTAGCTATCGGCTCAACTCTTTTTTTAAGTGCATCATTTAAGTATGTGAATGCCATTTCAGCACCTTGCTCAGCACAAGATTTTGCGATTCCATAAGCTATTGATTTATTGTTTGCAAGACCTACGATTAGACCTTTTTTGCCCTTCATTATCATACATTATTTCCTTTTATTAATTTATTATTTTCAATATTTTGTGCATATTCACACATTCTACAAAAGTGTTCTACATATAATGCAGCACTTCCAACCAGTATCCCATCTACGCTATTTAATACTAAAACATCGTTAGCATTTGTAACTTTTACACTACCACCATAGAGAAGTGGTGCAGACGATTTTTTCTTTAAATCTTTATGTATAGTTTCTATCTCTTGAAGTGTTGGTGTTAAACCTGTCCCGATAGCCCAAACCGGTTCATAAGCAATAATTAAATTTTCATAATTTACATCAATACCTTCATACTGAGCAGATATATATTCCATCATCGGCTTCTCACCGGCTTCTCTAACCTCTAAAGGTTCACCAACACAATAAACAATTTTATATCCAAGATCTTTATAAAAGTTAAACTTTTTAACAAGTTCTTCTTGAGATTCACCTAATACATGACGACGCTCACTATGACCAATTAAAATAGTTTTAATGCCAAACTCATCTAAATGATCTTGTCCTATTTCACCAGTGAAAGCTCCACTCTTTGCTGCATAAGCATTTTGAGCACCAATAGTAACCTTTCCACTATGAGCATTAAGCGAAGACGCCGCAGGAAAAACTAAAACTTCTTGAGAAATATTGTTTTTATTTAAAAAAATCTCCAATTCATTTACATATTCTGTAGTCTGTTTACGAGTTAAATTTGTTTTTAAATTTGCAGCTATTATCATACTTTATGCCTCTTCTCTAATAACTAACGGTGCAACACCAGGAAGTATCTTACCTTCTAAAAGCTCTAAAGAAGCTCCACCACCAGTAGAAATAAAACTCATTTCATCATCAACACCTACACGTTGAACAAGGTCGGCAGTATCTCCTCCACCAACTACAGTCGTAGCATAGCTATCTGCAACAAAGTGAGCTATCTTACTAGAACCTCTTACAAATTTTTCCATCTCATAGACACCCATCGGTCCATTCCAAAGAACAGTCTGAACATCACTAAGTCCTTCACGATAAAGTCTTACAGTTGCAGGTCCAATATCAAGTCCCATCCAGTTGTCTGGAATCTCTTGTGCTGTAACTATTTTACTTACTGCATCTTCAGAAAATCTTTCAGCTGCTATTACATCTACTGGTAGATAAAACTTAACACCAAGTTTTTTTGCTTCATCCATGATATGCTGTGCATCATCTAAAAGGTCATCTTCTACTAAAGAAGCTCCGATGTTGTAACCCATCTGTTTTAAAAAGGTAAATGCCATACCACCACCGATAAAAACCTTATCTACTTTAGGAAGTAGGTTTATAAGTGCCTCGAGCTTACCTGATACTTTTGAACCACCTACAATCGCGGCAAAGGGACGTACAGGGGCATTTATAAGTTTACCAAAGAACTTTATCTCTTTTTCTAGTAAAAAACCGGCTGCTTTATGTTTATCATCAAAAAAGTGAGTAATACCTTCAACAGAAGCGTGAGCACGATGGCTTACTCCAAAAGCATCATTAATATAGATATCTGCCATTGACGCCAGCTTTTTAGAAAGCTCCACATCATTTTGAGTCTCACCTGCTTCAAAACGAAGGTTTTCTAAAAGTAGAACTTCCCCATTTTTAAGTGCTGAAGCTTTAGCCATGGCATCTTCACCAACAACATCTTTAGCCATAACTACATTTCTTTTTAGTAGATGCTGAATTCTTCTAGCTACAGGAATTAAAGAATATTTTTCATCTATTTCACCCTTTGGTCGACCAAAATGGGATGCTAAAATAACTGCACAATTTTGATCTAAACAATAGTTTACAGTCGCGATTGCTGAACGAATTCTTCTATCATCAGAGATATTTCCAAACTCATCCATTGGTACGTTAAAATCGCATCTGATGAAAACTTTTTTAGCGTACAAGTCTAAGTTTTTTATATTTAGTAGTTCCATTTTTGTCCTATTTGCTAATGTGAAGAGCCATGTCAATTAGTCTCATTGAATAACCCCACTCATTGTCGTACCAAGCCATAATTTTAACCATATCACCGCCAATAACTTGAGTTAAATCCTCAGCAACTACTGAACTATATTCGCATCCAACGAAGTCTTGAGAAACTCTCATCTCTTTATCCATTAGTAAAAGACCTTTAAGTCTGTTGTTTGCTGCTTCATTAAATACAGCAGTAACTTCCTCTTTCGTAGTACCTTTTCTAACAACAACATTCAAGTCAACCATAGAAACATCAGGAGTTGGAACACGAACGCTCTGACCGTGAAGTTTCCCTTTAAGTTGTGGCATAACAAGACTAATTGCTTTAGCTGCACCAGTAGTTGTAGGGATCATATTGATAGCACCTGCACGAGCACGGCGTTTATCTTTTGAGTGCTTTACATCTAATATATTTTGATCATTTGTATATGAGTGAATAGTTGTCATTAAACCTTTTTCAATTCCAAAAGCATCATCTAAAACACGTGCGATAGGACCTAAGCAGTTTGTAGTACATGAAGCATTAGAAACAATTTTTTGACCATCATATTTTTCTTCATTTACACCCATTACAAATGTATCTGTCTCAGTGTCCTTTGAAGGCGCAGAAAAAAGAACTTTTTCAACACCGTTATCTATGTGAACTTGAGCTGATGCTTGAGTTAAAAATACACCAGTACACTCTAAAACCATATCAGCACCACAATCAGCAAAACCTAAATTTTTAGGCTCACGATCACTGAAAATTCTAATAGTTTGTCCATCAATGCTAATGTTATTTTCATCAATTTGAACTATATCACTTGCAAATGTTCCATGAACAGAATCATTCTTTAGTAGATAAAGCATCATGTCCATACTTGCCATATCATTTATAGCTACAATCTCAACATCATTTCTTGTAGCTGCTATACGAGCTACACAACGACCAATTCTACCAAATCCGTTAATTGCTATCTTAAGTGCCATTATATTTCCTAAAATTATAAAAATTGTATTATTTTATCTAAAACTAGATATAATTCGCTTTAAATTTGGGAACCCTATGGAAACTATTGCACTATTTGGCGGATCTTTTGATCCACCTCACATCGCTCATGAGGCAATTGTCAAGGCTTTACTAGATATAGAAGAGATTGACAAAGTCATCATTATGCCAACTTTTTTAAATCCTTTTAAATCACAATTTTTTGCCCCTTCTGAGTTAAGACTGAAGTGGTTAAAAGAGATTTTCTCTGATTATAAAAATGTTGAGATATCAGACTTTGAAGTATCACAGGCTAAGAAAGTGCCTACAATAGAGAGTGTGAAGTATCTTTTGAAAAAATATAAAAAGATATATCTAACTATAGGGGCTGATAATCTTGAAACTCTTTATAAGTGGAAAAACTACCACGAACTTAAAGAGTTAGTAACTTTTATTGTTGCGAGTAGAGAGTCAGTAGAGTTACCGAAAAACTTTGTGCAGCTAAGTATAGATGTAGATATATCATCAAGTGCTTTGAGACATACTATAGATAAAACAAAATTGCCGCAAAAGTGTGCAGTTGAAATAGAAAAGTTTTATAAGAAACTATAAAACTTATTTTTCGCCATTAGGCGAATCTTTAGTGACTGAATTAATTC
>JAQIBW010000225.1 GCA_027858865.1 Sulfurimonas sp.
AAAGTCTCTCATAAAGAGCTTTGTAGCGTCCATGCTTCTTTCTATCATGAAGAACTCTTCTCTTTTTTCACTTACTTTATAAAGTCCTACAAAACTTATAAGTACGAGCATTAAAGCAATGATAAAAGTAATAGTTATTGTAAATATTATTGAGTTTTTATTCATTCTACTAATTTATACCCCACACCTCTGATAGTTAAAAAGTATTCAGGTTTTTTAGGATTATCTTCTATTTTATGTCTTATCCTATTTATGATTACCGCTATACTTCCACTCTCTTCATCACTGTTTAAAAAGTCACAATTATCTAGAATATCATATCTTGAAACTACAAAACCTTTTCTTTTGCACATTAAAGACATTATCTGAAATTCTGCCGGAGTAAACTTTATGAACTTGCGATCTTTTTTTATCTCTTGTTTTTCTTCATCTAAAGTAAAAACTTCTTTTTTTTCTTCTGCAAGTTTTGGTATCTGCTTATTAAAACGTCTAAGTATTGTCTTGATTCTTACTTCTAACTCTCTTGGATCATAAGGTTTTGGAAGATAGTCATCAGCACCAAGTTCTAGGGCTATAACCTTGTCGGCTATATCACTTCTAGCACTAGATATTATAATAGGGATATCATACTTACTAACCAACTCTTTACAAACTTCTAAACCATCCATACCCGGAAGAGTAAGATCTAATATAATAAGATCAAACTCCTCTAAAGCAATAGCACTCAAAGCCATAAAAGGGTCTTCGTAATTTGTAACGGAGATATTAAACTTAGATAGATACTGAGTTAAAACTTCTGCTAAATCTGTATCATCTTCCACCATTGCAATTTTTAGCATTACAATTCATACCTTTTTTCATCATATTTTTTTTCATGATATCTTTCATATCAATCATAGTTTTTAAATCTTTCTTTTGTGAAGCATCAAGAACCGCATATACTTTTTCAATCATATCTGCTTTACGCTCAACTTTAGCATCTCTTCTCTCATTTGCCAGTTTAATGAACTCTTTTTTATCAAAAGAAGAATCCGTAAATGCATCTTTAGGATTAGGCATGCTTTCCATACTCTTTTTAATGATAGCTTTTACTTTCGTTCTTTGCTCATCACTAAGATCAAGTTTCATAACCATTTTCATAAACATAAATCCACCTCTATGTTTTTGACCATGCATCATTTTACCTTGCTTGCATCCAGAGTTATTTCCTTGTTTCATTTGACCCTGAGAGTTAAAAGCCAATACTGATGTTGTTAATAATACCGCTGTTGTTAAACCTAAAATAATTTTCTTGTTCATTATGAACTCCTTTTGTTTGATAGGAGAAGTATAAGGTTGTTTGATTAACGGTCTCTTAATTTGAGTTTAACGAACTCTTAACGAGATGCAAAGTTTTATTAAAATTGGTATGAGTACATAAGAGAGCCGTATGTATCAGTTGTATCTTGCTCATTCGTATATGGAGATTGAGATTGATAAAAATATGACAGTTTATGAACATTATAATAAAGTTCTGCGCCTAGATACAAAGAAGCATTCAAACTCCTACGACTAATATCATAGCCATCTTTTTGAGCTTGATCGATTATATAAGAGTAGGCTAAAACACTACCATTTATTCCTGTACTAAGAGACCACCCAAACCCATGACATGCTTTATCTACTTCTAAAAGACCGGCTTCTTCTTTTAGATATGGATAGTGAACATTAAAGTTTTGAACATAGTTATCTCCAATACGAAACATAGTTCCGGCAAAAGTATCTATCTCAAAAGTACCAAGACTAAAACCAAAGTGATTAAACCAGTCCATACTTAGCTTACCTAATTTATTTGATTTCCAACTTGTTTCACCATATCTATACAGAGCATTAACTGTATATTCAGTCCCTATCTGCGTATCCCATCCTTTTGCGTATTTATTACCAATAAGAGAGTGAAATGTATTTTGCATCTGTTTAGCACCGGAGTTTGGACCAACAACACCAAAGTCAAGCCTATACTCATTAAAGCTTTTCTCATCCCACTCAAAAATGTAAAATCCTAGAGCCAAATAACCGGCATATGGTATATCATCATATTGAGGAGTTGATATTGTTGTATCTATAGGAGTTATAATCATTTGAGAAATATTCATACCTGCACTGTAGTTTTGTGATTTATCAAGACCGTTTGGAGATATTAGCTCAAATGAATCTATCATAAAGTTACTATATGCATTTACAGAATCATTTTTTTTATGCTCATACGTATCATCAAGCCAGCTAAAAGCCATACCATTTGTAAAGTGCTTATCAGTCCCTGCAAAAAAATCATTGTAGATTTGAAACGAGAACTGATCAGCACCTAGAGTAGATGCAATAAGTAGTGGTAATAATCGTTTATAATATTTCATTTGATGATTTTAACATTTTTCATATTATTTATCATCTTTTATCCGACTTACTTCATAGAATTTTCTAAGCCATCTATCAAATGGATTTATAAGTCTATACATTACTGGAACAATAAGTAGAGTAAGAACCATTGAACTTAGAAGTCCACCGATGATTGAGATAGCCATCGGTGCTTTTGTTTCACTTCCTAGTCCATCACCTATGGCAAGTGGTAACATTGCAAATACCATAGCAATAGTCGTCATCAAAATCGGTCTAAGTCTTTTCTCTCCAGCTTCTATAAGTGCTTCATCTGCACTTTTACCTCTTTCAACTGCGGAGTTTGCAAAGTCAACAAGTAGTACGGCATTTTTACCAACCATTCCCATAAGAAGCATAAACCCGATCATTACAAATAGACTAAACTGTAGTCCAGATGCATATAGTGCTAATATTACACCAATAATACTCAGAGGCAGTGCCATCATTATGATTATCGGTTGTATAAGTGACTCATAAAGAACCGCTAATATAATAAACATAAGGATTACAGAAAGACCAATAGCTACACCAAAAGCTTTACCTGTTTTTTCCATCTCTTCTGCAAAACCAGTGAATCTGTAAGTAACACCTTCTGGCAATAGTTCATCAATAGACTCTCGTGTATATGCAACAGCTCCACCTAAATCTAAACCAAACAAATCTGATAAGATAGTTACCTGTCTCTGTCTATCGAAGTGATTTATAGAAGTTAGAGCTTTACTAGTTGTAAATGTAACTAAACCGTCAAGATAAATAAACTGACCGTTATCAGCACGAAGCTGAATCTTTTTTATGTCATCTATACTAACCCTGTTCTCATCATCAAAACGTAGAGTGATGTTGTATTGCTTACCATTTTCTTCAAAGTATGAAATTTCCAAATCACTTGAAAATGCAGTTGAAACAGCTTCTGCTATTTGAGATGCAGAGATGCCAAGTCTATTTGCATTTTGTCTTAGTATATTTATATCTATCTGAGGTCTTGCATTATCTAGGTTAGTATCTATATCAACAAACCCCTCTTTTTTATTTAGATGCTCTATCAAGTTATTTTTAGCAACTTGCAAGTCTTCAAATGAGTCTGATTTTAAAACTATCTGATATGGAACCGACACACCGGCACCTTTAATATTTGGAATAGCTGCTGCGGTTATAAACATATCTTTAGCAAATGGCTTCATCTTTTGTCTAAAGCTTTGAGTAACTTCTTCTTGATTTAATTCTCTTTTATCTTTTTCTATAAGTTTTACATACATAAGAGCTTTGTGTTTCTCTTGCGCTGTGTTATAACCAATAGTAAGAGTTGTATAAACAACATTTTTATCCGCTCTGATAAGATCTTCTACCTCTTTAGACTTTCTAATCATCTCATCTAGTGAGATGCCAGAATTTGCTTTTATATTTATCTCTAACTCTGACTTGTCCTCTTTAGGTATAAAGTCCATACCAATCTTAGGAAAGAGACTAAGAGATGCAAAAAACACGGCGAATACAACTATCAAAGTTAGTATTTTAAATCTAAGTACAAGTTTTAGTATCTTCTCATAGCCTTTTTCTAGAGCTGTAAAAATAGGTTCTGTCTTGTCATAAAACTTACTTTCACCCTTGTGTAAAACTCTGGCACTAATACTTGGAATAAAACTAAGAGCAATCGAATATGAGATAACAATTGCAAAACCAACAGTCATAGCGAATGACTCAAAGAACTTTCCAACGATTCCACTCATAAATGAAACTGGGATAAAAACAGCAAGAAGCATCGCCGAGATTGCAAGGATAGTAAAAGCCATCTCTTTTGTACCTTCTACAGATGCTTGAAACTTACCCATGCCCTCTTCCATCTTTTTGTAGATATTCTCGATGACAACAATAGCATCATCGATGATAATACCAATAGCTAGAGTAAGCCCGATGAGTGTCATCCTATTTAAATCAAATCCCATATAGTCCATTAGAGCAAAAGTACCCATAATAGAAGCAGGAATAGAAAGAGCAGAAACTAAAGTAATTGTCATATTTCTTAAAAATAAGAACACAATAATAGCCGCTAAAATCGCACCATATACAAGGTCAAATTCAACATCTTCAAGTGAGTGAATAATAAATGGTGTTGTATCATTTAAAATCTTTACTTCATAGTTATCTTTTGCATACTCTCGAAGTTGTGGTACAACATTTTTAACATTTTCAACTATATCAATAGTATTTGTTCCTGAGATTTTTTGAATCTCTAACATAACACCTTCAGCCCCATTATAAGAAGCATAACTTTTCGCATCACTTAGTGCATCAGTTACAGTAGCAATGTCTTTTAGTTTTATATTATCCTTGATTTTTATATTTTTAAGCTCTTCTACACTCAGTGCATCTGCTTTTGTCTTTAAAATAAACTCTTTAGTTTTAGTTATTAGTTTACCACCACCAATCTTTACATTTTCTCTTGCAACTATCGCATTTAGCTCACTAACTGTAATGCCAAACTTATTAAGTAGTCTCGGATCTGGATATATTCTTATCTCTCTATCTTTATACCCAATGATATTCACAGCACCTACACCGTTGATTTTCTGTACTTTTGGTTTCACCTTTTCATCTGCAAAAAGCATAAGATTTTTCATACTCTCATTTTTTGCAGTTATAAAGATATTGATGATAGAAGCACCACCAATATCAAGCTTACTTACAAGTGGGGTTTGGGCATCACGAGGCATAATTACTGCGGAAACTTTATCTCTTACATCATTGGTAGCTTCGTTAATCTCACGCTCTAAAAAGAACTTAACAGTTACAATACTAACCCCTTCACTACTTGTTGATATTATGCTATCAACACCACCGATACTAGAAACCGCTTCTTCTATCTTGTCTGTCACTTGAGACTCTATAGTACTCGCCTCTGCACCAGGGTAGACAGTTTTAACAGTAACTATTGGAAAATCAACATTTGGAAATAGTGCTGATGGCATAGACTTGTAACTCATCCATCCAAATATCACCAATGAAACAACATACATCAATGTTGTAATAGGTTTATTTATAGCAAACTTATACATCTAAGACTACTTTTTATCAGGTACTACAATATACCCTTCACCAAAAAGACCAACTACAAAACCATTAGCAATTACTTCTGCTTTTATCTTTCTGTTAGCACTATTGGCCTGTGGGTATAGTTTAGATATTTTACCTGTGTAACTATTTTCATCCCCATTAACTGTGTACTGTACACTATCTCCAACTTTTACACTCTTCCAGTACTTTTGATCAAACTCAAAAATTAGTTTTCTCTCTTGTTTGCTTTGGATTTTAAAAATAGTTCTAAGCATCATCCCACTTACAACATCACCGACCTCAACACTCTTCTCAAATATCACACCGTCAAATGGAGCAAGAACGATTGATCTGTCTAAAAGTGATTGCTGATAGTCCAAATTAGCTTTTGCAGATGACACAGCTACTTTTGCTTTTTCATAAACAAGTGCATACTGGTCAAACTTAGCTTCATCTATAAGGTCTTTTATTAGCAGTTGTCTATCATAATCTCTTTTTGAAAACTTTAAAGTCACCTCAGCTTCTGATAACTTTGCTTTTGCAATATTTAGAGATGCAACTAAATCATCATTTTGAAGTTTTGCTAACCTATTTCCTTTTTTTACCTCACTTGCTACATCAACATAAACCTTCTCAACTATGCCACTAGAGTAAAATGCAAGATTTGCACTCTTATCTGCTTCTATATTGAACGTTGCATAAATCTCTTGTGCGTTTAAAGTAGCCATTAAAACCATTGTAACTAATATAATTTTTCTCATTGTAAAAACTCCTCTATATTTTTTCCTGCGTAGTAGTAGTACGCTGCATATGCGATTTCTAAATCATTTGTTGCCGTCTCATAAAGTGCTTTAGCCTCTGTTTGAGAACTAAGGGCATCTAAGTAAACTACGTTATCAACTATTCCGGCATCATACTTTTTACCGATTGTCTTAAAAGCACTCGTTGCTGCTACTAAAGCACTCTTTGCACTTTTGATTTTTATATGGTTGGTCTCTATGGCAGATAGTGCCAAGTCATAACGCATAGCCTGCTCTTTTTTAGAGTATGAGACTTGGGTGTTTAAAGCCTGTGCGTTAATAACAATTGCTTGTTTGCTCTTTGTAACTGTGCCATTGTCAAATAGTCTCATGTTTAAAGATAGTAGCAGTTTATTTTGATTGTCCAGACCTTCTGGATACTGAGCATCGGAGCGCCCGTAGCCGTAAATACTATATGTATCTTCTATCTTTAGTTGTGGGTAGTAAACACTGTTCACTGCCTCTGCTCCATCTACAAGTGCATCTTGAAGAGCCATCAAAGATTTTACACTGTCTACTAGTTCTATATCATGTGCTTTAAACTCTTTAAACTTTGAATCATCAAGTGTTTCAATGCTTTTACCAACTTTTAACTCTAAAGATTTCTTTACAGTTATGATTTTAAATTTTATGGATTCCATCTCATAGATGTTTGTATCGTATGCTGCTTGAAGTCTATCAACATCATCGCTTGTCGCAACTTTAGCTGCATAAAATCTTTGCATACGAGTTAGCTGTTGTCGTAGTGACTTTGCTGCTTCTTCTCTAGATGCAAGAGATGCTTTAAGACTTTTGATGTTGAAAAAGTCTTGAACTATTTGAAGACTTAAACTCTTCTTTGTAGACTCTGAGTCAAAACTGCTAGCCTTATACTCGTTTTCACTCTGAGAAAGCTGTGAAGATTTTTTACCACCGTCATAAATATCAAAAGATACTTTTGCAAAACCACTATAAACATCACCAGCTTGCAAAGGTGTTCTTTCCTCAAGAGACTGATAAAAAGCTCCCGCATCTACGGTCGGGTAATAAGCACTCTGTCGTGACTCGACTTGTGAAGCTTTCGCTTTTTGAGTTAAAGTTTTTGAAACTACCAAGTCACTATTCTCAGTTGCATAATCGAGCAATGACTTAAGACTATCCGCATACATAAATATAGGAATAATTAAGAAAATTAGTCTTTTCATTTTTTCACCTCTATTAAATCAAAGATTGAATCAGTGAACTTGTGTATCTCTGTTTTCAAATCTTCAATTGTATTTGTTACTGAACTCGCTATAAACATTCCCTTTGCAGATACAAAAAGTCCCCGAGCCAAGTCTTGTGAGCCTTCTTTTATCTCACCTTTTGCTATACCTTCATTTAATATGTCTAGTAACCAGTTATAGTAATGATTTGTATGTGCTGTCTGAAACTCAACCATCTCTTTATCTGGATTTGTTAAAGAAATAGAAATAAATTCTTTATATAGTTGTCTAAGTTCTTTCTCTTCATCATTATAAAAAATACTTGAAAATTCTTTTATTTTTTCTCTTGTAGTAGAAATATTTGCTAGTTTCTTATCCATATACTCATTATGTTCTTGCATCATAATATTTACGATTTCAAAAATGATATCTTCTTTATTTTTAAAATAATCATATATAGTACCCTTACCTATTCCAGCGGCTTTTGCGACTTGAGAAACAGTAAGATCATTGATTCCATTTTGAAAAAAAATCTCTTTACACGCTAATGCTATATCTTTTCTTTTTTGTACTTTATCTACAATAATTGCCATATTTTTTCCTTTACCAATAATGACTGACCGTCGGTCATTTAAAGTTAGTATATAGCTTTACTGCTTAATTATTAATAAAATTTACACTTTAGGTTAAGCTATGTATACCTTTTTCTCTTTAACAATAAACCTAAAATATTTAAAGATAAAAATGAAGTAGCCATCATTAAAATAAATATGGGTTGCAGAGTTCCATCATGAAAGTAACTGGCTAAGAATCCAACAAACGCAGATATAATAAACCCAACTACACCATTTAATGCAGTAGCGGTTGCACTCATCTCTTGAAAATGTTCAAGTAGTAAAGATATAGAGTTACCAAACACAAAACCAAGTGCTCCAATGAAAATCATAAACCCAATAACTACAACAGGCAAAGTTACAACTGGAGAAAGGGCAAATAGTGTGACTGCGGTCACAAATTGTAAAGTGATTCCAACTATAAAGAGTCGCATAGAGGAATATTTTTCAAGTAGTTTTATATTTAATCTACTAAACATAATCAGGCTGGCTACATTAAAACCGAAAAACACACTAA
This sequence comes from Sulfurimonas sp., assembly GCA_027858865.1. Taxonomy (GTDB): domain Bacteria; phylum Campylobacterota; class Campylobacteria; order Campylobacterales; family Sulfurimonadaceae; genus Sulfurimonas. The sequence continues at coordinate 8,582 of JAQIBW010000225.1, forward strand.
AGTAAGTTGTATCTAGACTAAAATGCTCCATATAAATAAATGAAGCCTTTGTGATAAATATAAATAAACCTGAAAATCCAAAACCATTAGCTAATATAAGCAAAATAGCATTTGGGTTTTTAAATATAACTATATAGTTTGAAAACAATCCACCTTTTTTTATCTTAGGTGAAGTCTCTGGAAGTTTAGTAATAAAATAGAGAAGTATCAAAGCATAAATTGATAAAAATATAAAAATATAATTCCAACTGAAAAAGTGTAAAATAACGACACCTATAACAGGAGCCAACAAAGGGGCAACCATAATAATCATAGAAATGACTGAAAATATTTTAGCAGCCTCTTTACCATGATATACATCTCTTACAATAGCACTAGTATTCACAACTGCAAAACCACCACCAATAGCTTGAAAAAATCTAAATACCCACAGTTGTTCTACTGTTGATGCTAAACTGATAAAGATTGAGCATAGTATATAGACACTTAGACCACCAAATATAAAGATCTTTCTTCCATATCTGTCCGATAAAGTTCCACCTAAGAGTTGTCCTAATGCAAAACCTAGTAGATAGATGCTTAGGGTTATCTCTATCTGGTCTATTGAGGTGTAAAACTGATTTGCGATTTGTTTGAATGATGGCAAATATACATCAATGGCAAGAGGTGTGATGCTCGTTAGCATTGCAAGGATAAATATAAAACCTTTAGGAAGATCATATTTTGGTGTGTTCATTGTAAGGTTTTCTCTTTCTTAATTTGAATCAGCGTAATCTACAATAAAAATATTTTCATTATCCTTATAGAGTATAAGCGACTAATGTAGCACTCACTTTTACATCATTTGATATAACAGAGCTAAAAGGGCCATTTAACATAAAATCTTCTTTATTTACCACTGAAGATATTTTTAGTGTCAATTTATTTCCCGTTAATATCATCTCGTCTATCATGAAGCTTACTTTTTTAGTTATTCCCTTTATTGTTATGGTTGCTTCGAGTTCATTGTCCTCTGTGGAAATAGCTTTAAAATCAATGTATTGATGTTGGGCAATGTTAAAATAACCCTCTCCAACTAAGTCTTCATCCCTTTTTTTATTATCAGTATTTACAGAACCTGCATCTACAATTCCACTTATAGAAGTCACCGTGTTATCATCAACAATAATTTTTCCATTAAATTTTGTAAACTTTCCGTCCACACTTATAAAAAGAAGCTTATTAACTGAAAAATTTATCTTTGAGCTGTTACTCTGAACTGTAAAAGTATCTGCGATTGCACTAAGTGATAATATAAGTATAAATAATATTTTTAACATTTTAGATCCTTTAGTTTACTTTAGAATAAGTATAGCACTATTTATTTTATAAAACTTTAACTAACTAAAGCTACTGCATCTATCTCAACTAGAGCATTTTTAGGAAGAGTTTTTACAGCAACTGTTGCACGAGCCGGCTTATGAGAGCCAAAAGCTTCTTCATATATCTTATTGATAATGGCAAAATCATCCATAGATGCTATAAATATCGTAGTCTTAACAACTTGGTTCATAGAACTATCAGCCTCTTCTAAAACAGCTTTTAAGTTTGCTAAAACTTGCTTTGTTTGGATAACTACGTCATCTTCCAGCATAACGCCTTCTGGAGTCAGTGCAATTTGCCCTGATGTGTAGACCATTCCGTTTGCTACTACTGCTTGTGAATACGGCCCTATTGCTGATGGTGCTTTATTTGTTTGTACGAACTTCATTATTTTAATTTTCCTTCTTTTATTTTTTTCTTATATTCTCTTTCTACATCACTTAAAAACGATTTAAAGTCTAAAGAATCCCAATAACCCAAAAATGAGAAAATCTCTTCACCTTTATTAGTTACAAAATAGTGTTTTGGAACTCTTTTAAACTTCATCCAAGATGGTACATCATCCATATCTCTATCTGCATGAACCAGAACATATTTTTCATTAAGCATCTTTAATACTTCTTTATCTTGCAGGGTTGTGTTTTCAAACTTTCTGCACCAACGGCAAGTCGATGAAGTTATCAGAACATAGAGATGCTTGTTCTGTTTTTGTGCAACTTCTAATGATTTTTCATAGTCGTTTGACCAGCCTAGTTCTGAACTCCAAAGTGAAGAAATTAAAAGTAAAGTTAAAACTATATATTTCATATTTATCCTATTTCCAGATATTGATTAGATTTTTAAAAACTTGGTAGAGTTCTTGCACTTCTTTAACAGTTGTTCTTTCATTTATAGCGTGAATAGTGTCATTTATAACACCAAACTCCACAACATCTATGCCCATAGGAGAGATAAATCTTGCGTCTGAAGTTCCACCTGCAGTTGAGTGCTTTGGCTTGATGCCGGTCACACTCTCTATAGCTTCATCTATCTTTTTTACAAGCTTAGTATCTGTGTCAGTTTTAAATGGGTACGAACCTTGTGTAAGTTTCAGTTCATAGTCCAGACCATCTAATTTTTTCGCTACAAACTCTCTTACTTCTTTTTGAGTTGTTAGTGTAGTATTTCTAACATTAAACATCATATTAAGATGGTTTGGAGTTACATTTGTTACTTGCATTCCAGAGCGTATATCTGTCACAACAAACTTACTAGGACTAAAAAACTCATCTCCGTTGTCAAGATCAACTCCTGCCATGTTCATAAGTCTAGGTGCGATGTTATGAATAGGGTTTATAGCCTTTTGTGGATAAGCAGCATGACCCTGTTTTCCCTTTAAAGTGACATAACCGTTAATAGAACCGCGTCGCCCTACTTTAATAGCATCTCCGAAGTTGTCTTCACAAGTCGGTTCAGCTACAACTACAGCATCTGGAAGCATAGAATTCTCTTTTAAATACTCTAAAACTTTAACAGTTCCGTTTATAGCATCGCCTTCTTCGTCTGAAGTAAGCAAAATCGACAGTGTTCCGTTAAAATCCCGTGCTTCTTTAACTGCCTGAGTAAATGCCGCTACTCCACTTTTCATATCTTGAGTACCACGACCAAATATGTAACCATCTTTTTCTACTGCTTCGTACGGGTCACTGTCCCAGCCTTTTCCCGCAGGTACAACATCAACATGTCCTGCAAAACATAGATGCTCACCCTCTCCAAACTTCTTGTAGATAAAAAGATTTTTTACATCTTGTACATCTACACGCTCGGCTGTAAAATCTGGCAAATAATTTTCTATAAAATCTAATAAGCCACCATCATCAGGTGTCTCGCTCTTTTGAGCTATCATATATTTAAAAAGTTCTAGAACATTCATAAATTACTCAGAACCTGGATTGTCATAAAAAATGTAAGAAGTAGAATAGTCACTTATCTCAAAGTAAAGCTTTTTCTCACCCGGATCAACTTTTAGATTTTGGTTTGCATCTAGTACACCGTAACCGTATCTATATGTCCTTGGGTTAGAACCTTGTGTAGATTCAGCAGTTGAAAGCTTATCTATTTTAATGAATCTTTTTACAAGTTTATCACCCATATACACATCAAGAACACCATTAGTACCTGTCCAGTTCTGTATACTTCTACCAATCTTGTTTTGTGTTTCTTGTGTACATCCACTAAACATCAAAGTAAGCGCAATAGTTGCTAGTATCATTAATTTCTTCATATTTTTGTTCCTTATCTAAAAAAAGTAATTATACACTTTTTTGGTTATAAAGGTGTAAATTAAACTTCAGCATTAAAAAAGTTATTCTTTTTTAATC
>JAQIBW010000026.1 GCA_027858865.1 Sulfurimonas sp.
CAGACTAAGCTCTGTAGACTTTCCTCAACACTTTGAGTATAAAACATAAACGATTTCCGTCTTATTTTTTTTATTATCCATCATCTTAAATCCCCTATAGTGTATAAATATATAGTAGTTTAAATTATACCCTATTTGTAAGTGCTATACTTGATTGCTATAGCCTTTCATGCTATTATCTATTTTTAAAAAGGTTTTGTCATTTTACTTGCTCACATTTATCTCTCTATCGCCACAATCCTAATCGCTAGCTCTTTTTTAGTCTCAGCAGAACTCTCAGGTGTCATTGATTCTATTTCTATTACTTTGTACAGATTTTTTATTGCGCTTGTTGTTTTATCTGTTATTTTTGTAAAAAAAGAGTATCGCCAAAAATTTGCATCTACCTTTTGGAGAGGCTCTGTTGTTGGTCTTTTTTACGCTTTATATTTTATCGGGATGTTTAAAGCCTTAGAGACAACCACTGTGTTAAATACAAGCACTTTATACACTCTTATACCTCTTATTACTGCGATTTTATGTATTTTCTTTTTTAAAGAAAATATAAGTAAAAAGCAATTTTTAGTTTATCTTATCGCTATGGTTGGTACTGCCATTGTTATTTTTACAGCTGATATATCTTTGTTTTTGAGCTTTTCACTTAACTCTGGAGATGCAATATTTTTATTAGGCTCTATCTCTATGGCATTTTATTCTATATTTTTAAATGTTTTATATAGAAAAGATGACAAGTCTTTAGTTTTTGTCTTTAGCACACTTCTAGGTGGATCTATAGCTATGTTTTTAGCGATGCAAATTTTAGACATCCCTTTAGAGTGGCATAAAATAGAGGGCGGACTCTTTTACTATGTACTTTACTTAGCAACTGCCACTACCATTATAACGCTCCTTTTATACCAAAAAGGTGCAGCACTGCTTGGTTCTAAAAAACTTATGGCGTATCTTTATTTAAGCCCAGCTATTGTTGCTGTTATGTCATATTTTTGGAATGATACTTCCATAACTGGAAGTGTTTTTTTAGGAATTTTAGTATCAATTTTTGCTACTATTATTTTATTAAAAGAGAAAGTATAAACTCATCAAAATTTATAAACTAATGAGAGTTAATATCAAAATCTGATATAATTGCACTTATGAAACTAAGACTACTGATATCTATATTTTTTATCATTGCTACAACTGCGATAGCTATACACGAGCTTGAGCACATTAAAACCGGTGGTGGCAGCTCTTCATGTCAGGTGTGTGTCGTAGATGAACACTCTGTATCTGCTGATATCGTAGATGATTTTAAAGATGTAGAAGTTTTCAGATTTGAAAATATTGTTCTTACAAACTTAGTTCACTCCTTTCACATAAAAGATTTCTCTTACCAAAACCGCGCACCACCTTTTAAATCCTAATTACTCAAAAATAAAAAACTATTACAAAAACAAAAATAATATTAGGATAATTATGAAAAAAATATTACTATCAAGCACGCTTTGTGCTACAATCGCCTTTGGTGGAGCAAATGTGCTTCCAGTTGAAAAAAGAACTTTTACTCAGTCAAAATTTATACCAGATATTTCTCTAGTTATGGATGCATCTTTAGTTAGCAGAAGCGTAGAAGATGCTGAAGTAGCTCACTTAGAAGTTCCAGGTGTTGCACATGGTCTTTTAGGTTCTCACTCTCATGGTGGAAATACGCATACACCTTACAATGCTAAAAATGGGTTCAACATAAACTATGCAGAACTTGTACTTTCTAGTTCAGTTGACCCTTTCTTTAATATGGAAGGTGTTTTTCACTTCAGTGAAGATAGTGTTGAGATAGAAGAGCTTTACTTCACATCAACTGCTTTAGGGTACGGGGCAAGAGTAAAAGGTGGAAAATTTAACTCAAACTTCGGTTACTTAAATGAACAACACCACCATGCTTGGGACTTTGCTGATATGCCTTTGGTTTATGAAGCATTTTTAGGGATGCACGGCATCAATGAAGTCGGCGCACAAATTCAATGGGCTGCTCCTACTGACACTTATCTTATGATAGGTGCGGAGATTCTTCAAGGTGAAAACACGCAGATGTTTGGTAAAGACAAAATAGGCACTTACACTTCACAAGCAGGTGCTCCGGCACTTTTTGTTGGTTATATTAAAACATCATTTGACATAGATGACACAACTATTTTAGGTGGACTCTCATACGCACAAGGAACATCAAGAATAGACCATTCTGATGATGAAGAGCCTCATGTATTTAGTGGTGACTCTAAACTTTATGGAGCTGATTTAGTTATAAAAAGCTATCTTGATTCTTACAGCTTTATAAAATGGCAAAGTGAAGTCTTATATAGAGATATGGATGGAACTCAGTTTAACCTAAATCCTGCTGACACCACAGCTGTTCTAGCAAGTCCAACAGTTACAAAAAAACAAGCGGGTTTATACACTCAGCTAGTATATGGCATCAACAAAAGCTGGCACACAGGTGTTAGATATGACACTATCTTTCAAAATGATGTTACGTCAAATGGTAAGAGTGTAGACAAGGGCAACAACTTTAACAAATACTCAGCAATGGTTGAGTACCACACAAGTGAATTTGCAAGATTTAGATTACAGTATAATCGTAACAGTTCTTTGTACAATGAAGATGGAAACAGACAAGATATAGATACTCTAATCTTTCAAGTAAACATCTCTATTGGAGCACACGGCGCTCACAGTTTCTAAGGTTTAGCATATGAAAAATATATTTTTATTATTATTACTTTTACCACTAACACTTTTTGCTCACATGAACATAGCTGTTAGTTATCCTTACATCGGTGCTATTACAAAAAGCATCGGTGGTGAGCATATTAACACTGTTGTTTTGGCAAAAGGAAACTGGGACCCACATTTTGTTGTTCCTCGTCCTTCATTTATATCAAAAGTAAGAAATGCTGATGCACTTATAATGAATGGTGGTCAACTAGAGATTGGTTGGCTTCCTCCTCTTATAAATAGAGCAGGAAACCCAAAAACAAATGTTGGAGCCAACACTTTTTTAAATCTTTCACATTATATTAAACTTATAGATAAGCCTTCAAATGTTGATCGCTCAGGTGGAGATGTGCATCCTGATGGAAACCCACACTTTCATCTAGATCCTAACAACATTTTAGTTTTAGCAAAAACAATTGAAAAGTTTCTTATCTCCATAGATAGAGAACATGCTAATGTTTACCAAACTAACTATGAAAATTTCTCCGCTTCTTGGCAAGAAAAAATGAAAGGTTGGCAAGAAAAGATGGCTAGCAAAAAAGGTATGAAAGTTATACAGTTTCATAACAATCTAGCCTACTTTAACAAGGCTTATGGTCTTGAGAATATTGGTACGATAGAACCTCTTCCCGGAATTCCACCATCATCAAGACATATCATAAAAACTATAGAACTCATCAAAGATCAAAAGCCTTGTTGCATCTTACATGATGTTTATCACTCTACAAAAACGGCTGAATTTATTAGTGATAAAACGGGTATAAAAATCATTTTGATGCCTCACGATATAGGTGCGTTAGAGACAGTAGAAGACTTAACTTCTCTTTTTGACTACCTAACTGGAGCTGTGCAATGACAGATATATTTCTAGTTCCTATCGCGTTAGTTATCATACTTGTTATGATGCACGCGTGGTTTGGGATGAGAATCCTTCAAAAGGGTATCATCTTTACAGATTTAGCAATCGCACAGTTTGCAGCTCTTGGTTCTGCGATAAGTCTCGGTTACTTTCATTCAGAGTATTATTACGTTTTAACACTTCTTTTTGCTCTTATTAGTGCTTTTTTAATTGCTATTGCTTCTCAAAGAAAAATAAAACTAGAAGCCTTCATCGGTCTTCTCTATGTTTTGGGTGCTAGTGGTATTATGATGGTTCTTTCTCATTCATCTGAGGGAATGGAGCATTTTAAATCTCTACTAGCAAGTGATATACTTTTTACTCCTGCTGATGATGTAATAAAGAGTTCTGTTATCTATGCTTTTATAGCTTTAATTATTTGGAAGGTTTATCCAAAACTAACAGGTTTTTTCAAAGAGCTAATGTTCTTCTCTTTGTTAGCACTAACAGTTAGTTCATCTGTTGCATTAGCAGGTGTACTTGTTGTTTTTGTACTTCTTATAGCTCCAGCACTTGTATCGACTTCACTTAAACTAAACAAATCACTTCTAAGTAGTTTTATTTTTGGATGGTTTTTTAGTATAAGTGCTATTATAATATCATACTATTTTGATCTTCCAACGGGTTACACCATAGTATTTTTAGGTGCACTGCTTAGTTCAATAATAGTTTTATTTACTTCAAAAAAAATAGGATAGTTATGCAGTTTGCCAATGAGTGGACACAAAAAGAATTTTTAGAAAATAAGAGAGATTTAGAAGAAAAGGGAATTAAAGTTATTTTAGTTGACACGATTCTCTCTCCTATCGACAAAGCTGATACTGTAGTTTATAACCCTTTTGAACTCGCCAAAGAGCCAGAGGGAAGTGTTTTTGTATTTTACTGCGATAGTGGAAAAGCTACACTCGATAGACTAAAAGAGTACAAGCAAAAATTTCCCAAACACCACTGCATCTCCCTTAAAGGCGGCAGAGGATATTGGCGAAAAAATATGATGTTGCTCTAGTCTTTTGAAGTTACTAGGTTTCTACCTGCATCTTTAGATGTATAGAGAGCATCATCTGCTCTTTTTACAGTCACATCTGAGTTTGAGTCACTTTGTTTATACTCTGAGACACCAAAACTGCCTGTAATCTTGCCAATCACCTCAAACTCATACTCTTCTATGGCAACTCTTAATTTTTCAGCTACCATATATGCCTGCTCGATGTTAGTCTTAGCACAGATGATAAGAAATTCTTCTCCACCCCAGCGACCTAAGACATCTATATCTCTAATATTGGATTTTAATACCTGAACTATATCTATTAAAATCTGGTCACCAACATCATGTCCATAGTTATCATTTATAGGCTTAAAGAAATCTATATCCATAATGATTATAGAGTATGTATCTCCATATCTTTTCGCTTTTTGTGTCTCTTGTGCAAATATATTTTCCAAATGTAATCTGTTATATATTTGGGTTAGGTTGTCAGCTATAGAAAGCTTTAGAGCATGTTTTTTATCTGTAATATCTTGACGTATTGCGCTATACCCTTCTATGTCACCTTTTTTATTTATGAGTGGTGTTATGGTGGCATCTACCCAATACTCAGAACCGTCTTTACATCTGTTTTTAATCTCACCTTTAAAGGTATCCCCTCTGGTAATAGTGTCCCATAACTCTGTAAAAATTTCTTTTGGGGTGTCTGGATGCTTGAGAACTTTATGATTTTTTCCGATTAGTTCTTCTTTTTTGTATCCTGTAAATCTACAGAGTGCTTCACTGACATCAGTAATATTACCATCCTTATCACTGTATGAGATTAGAACATGTTCATCTATAATATTTATATTTTTTTGAAGGTTTTTACTATACTTATTTATCATTTCATATCTATAAAGTAGTAAAAATAAAATAATGCTAAGAGCAAATAAAATAAACCAATGAAGTTCTATAGGTGCTTCTTGAAGGTTATATACATATAAAGGAGTAAAAATAAGTAGTAGCGGTATTGATTTAAACATATAATCATATATTTTCATACTGTATTATACAGCTTATATTCATAAATTTACTTTAATCCTTCAACTGCTTCTTATAATTATTTCATATAATATAAGAAACTTTAGGTAAAAAATGAACGAACAAAAACACGCCGAATTTCTAGAAGAGTTTATAAAGTGTTTAAATGGTGAAAAATACTACGAAGCACACGAGGCCTTAGAGAAAATATGGTTTCCTAGACGTTTTGAAGACAATAATGAAATAAGACTCCTAAAAGGCTTTATAAATGCTTCTGTAAGTTTTGAGTTAGAAAGAAAAAATAAACTTCAAGCAAGCAAAAAAGTATGGAAAAACTATGTAAAATACAGACAATTTCTATATGAAATAGATTCACCGCATCTAAGCACATATCACTTCATCGCAAAAAATATTGAAAACATAAAAAATAAAACTTACCAATAGTTCAACCATCACTCGCTATAATTCCAGAAAAATTTCACTAAAGGCTTTAAATGGATATGTCAAACTACCTAGACATGGCTCTTTTATATGCAAGCGAATATGGACTAAAGATAATCGCGGCATTACTTATTTTCTTTATCGGTAAGATAGCTGTAAGAAAAACAACTACTATTTCTAGAAATCTTATGCTTAAAGCGAAAGTCGACCATACATTTGTTGAGTTTTTAGAAAGTATTGTTTACTTTGTTCTATTGATTGTAGTTATTTTAGCTTCACTTAATACCTTGGGAATAAATACAACATCTTTTTTAGCTGTTTTTGGTGCGGCGGGTTTAGCAATTGGTTTAGCTCTTAAAGACTCCCTCTCAAATATAGGTGCTGCCGTTTTAATAATTATTTTCCGTCCATTTAAAGTTGGAGACACCATAGAAGCTGCTGGAATTACAGGTACAGTTAAAGACATAAATCTCTTTTCAACTATAATAGAACCTGTGGATAAAAGTATAGTTATAATTCCAAACTCATCTGTTATAAATGGAAATATTACAAACTTTTCACAAAGAAAAGAGCGTCGAGTTGAACACATTTTTGGAATCGGTTATGATGATGACCTGAAACTTGCAAAAGAGACTTTATTGGAGATTATATGCTCAGACGAAAGAATTTTAACTGAACCTGCACCACTTGTTGCAGTAAGTGAGTTGGGAGAAAGCAGTGTAAATTTTGTATTTCGCGCTTGGGTTAATACAGCTGATTACTGGGATGTACATTTTGACATATTAGAGAAAGTAAAACTTATATTTGACGAAAAGGGAATCTCAATTCCTTACCCTCAAATGGATATTCATACAAACAAAATAGAAGGAAAACAATGAAAAAAATACTACTTATAGCCATACTAACAACGCAGTACCTTTTTGCACTCGTGTCAATCACTCCTGTTGAGCTTGGTGAAAAACCAGGACTGTCAGGAAAATTTGAAGCAGGTCTTGAGACAAAAAGAGGAAATACCGACAAAGACAATTACAAAGCTTCTCTAAGGGTTAATTATGACAACAATGAAAGTTATGTAATATGGGGAGAGTTTTCCGGTGAGTATGGCGAATCAAACTATGTAAAAGATACAAATAAAGCTTTTTCACATCTCAGATATATTCACTCGCTTACCAATGATGAAAACTTAAGATATGAACTTTTTGCACAACTTGAAAGTGATGAATTTAGACAAATAAACAGCAGAACTTTAGGCGGTGCAGGATTAAGATATAGGGTATTCAACTCTTTAAAAAATGGTAAAGGTTTTTTCGGATTAGGTAGCTTTTATGAAAAGATAGAATATAACAATCCTCAGATAAACCCTAGTGAAGACAACGTAAGACTAAATTCATATCTTGCTTACAGAATTGATATTTCTGATATGTCAACATTTTCATATGTCCTGTACTATCAACCGAAGGTGGATGATTACACAGATTATATTGTTTCAAATCAACTTGAGCTAAAACTTCATATATTAAAAAAGCTATTTTTAAAACTAAATGTCACATTGGATGAAGACAGTAATCCACCAATAGGTGTAAAGAAAACTGATTTTACTCAAACAACAACATTCGTTTTTGATTTTTGAGACCAAAGATATAAAGACCAAGATGCCATAAGCGCGATAATAGCCGCACTTAAAAAGAGGTATCTTGGGAACAACTCATACATATAACCTGCATAAAGAGCGCCAACAAACCCACCTAAACCATAAGTAATCCCTGAGAAAAACTGCTGAGCTAAAGACTGATGCTTATAGAGATGAAACAGATAACTGATAGCCGCAGAATGAAATAGTGCAAAACTAAGCGCGTGAAGTGTTTGTGAGAAAAATAAAACGGTAAGGTTCTGTGGAAATAAAAATAGTAGGAACCATCTTATGGCTGTTACAGAAGTTGTAATCTGCAAAATCAAAAGCAAGTTTCTACGTAAAAGTTTTCCCTGAAAAAAAAGCATAAATATCTCGGCTAAAACACCAAAACTCCATAGATATATAGTCATATCCATGCTTATACCATAATCAGTTTCATAGATGGTAAAGAAGTTGTAAAAAGCTCCAAAACTAACTTGCATCAGGGTAAGACCTGCCCATAACTTCCAGTCTGCTAACAGGCTAATATCATTGTGTATCTCTTCAGATTTTGAACTACTTGCATCTGCCTTTTTTGCAATCACAAAAGCTACTATAGCAGTTAAAAAGGTTAAGACTAAAAGGTAGTTTAGAGCGATATTTGCACTACTTAAGAACTTAACCAGAACAAGGGCAACAAGGACAAAACCCACAGAACCAAAGAGTCTAATTTTTCCATATCTCTCTTTACCGATAGTCTTTAAAGAGATAACTTCAATGTATGGCAGAACTAGACTAAGACCGATGCCAAGACCTATATTGGAAGCTAAAAGTTTATAAAAGTTATCTATAGCAAAGTAAAAAGCAACACTGCTAAAGAGCATGATAACTACAGCGATGTTAAAACTTTTTATATTAAGTTTTAAACCCCTTGTAAACGCAAAAGGAAGTATAAATCTAACCAATGGTCCGGCTGCGAAGATTATTCCAATATCACTGGCAGAGTAACCGGCCATTGACAGAACCTTCGGCATAAAGATTATATAGACCCCGATAATGGCAAAATAAAAAAAGTAAAAAGAAGCTAATAGTATTGGCATTTTAGTGATAACCCCTTGATATAATTCAATAATTATAGCAGACTAATATGTTATAGTTACGTAACAAAATAGCACAACATATATAATAACTTAGGAGGGGGACATTTCATGCTCAAGGAAATGAAAGAAGAAGACTTTATAGTATCTAAAACGGATTTAAAGGGACGTCTTACATATACAAATAAAATATTTATGGATATGGCAGATTATACGGAAGAAGAGTTACTAGGTAAGCCTCACAATATTGTTCGTCACCCTGATATGCCAAAAGCGGTATTTCACTATCTATGGGAAACGATAGCAAAAGAAGAAGAGGTCTTCGCCTTTGTAATCAATAAAACAAAAAATGGCGATGCTTACTGGGTATATGCAAATGTAACAGCTTCGTTGGATGAAAAAGGCAACATCATTGGTTACTACTCTGTCAGAAGAAAACCAAATCCTAAAGCTCTTGACATCTTCATACCTCTGTATAAAAAAATGCTAGAAGTTGAAAAGATTAGCGGAGTTGATTCTTCATTTAATGTTTTAACAGATATTTTACAAGAAAAAGGAGTAGGCTACGATGAATTTATTATCGCTATTCAAGAATAATCAAGCCATTTTACTTTTTGTTGCGCTTGTAGCTGTCGCAATATTTGGTTTAGTTAGTGCAAACTATATTTTAAGTGCAATTATAATTGTAATCTTAATAATCTCACTTTTTGTCCCTTCTACTTCAACATCAAAGGACGAAACAGAGATTTCTCAATCGATGTTTAGAGTTATCATAAATGCGTCATCAGGTAAGCTTGAAGACCGTGTAACACATATTCCTGATGATGGTTCATCCCTTTCAGCTCGTGCATGGGCTTTAAATGATTTACTAGATCAACTCGAAGCTTTTATGCGAGATACTGAGACAACAATAGAATATGCTGCTGTTGGAAAGACCTATAGAAAGACATATCCTGAAGGTCTGCATGGAATCTTCCGTCGAACATCCCAAAGTCTTAACCGTGCTATTTCTTCTATTGCTAGTGGTTATGAAACAAAGATTAGAGGGGAACTTGGTCATAGTCTAAGTACTTTAGGTGGTGGTGTTAGTTCAGGTCTAACTGTGATTCAAGAAGACATTAAGTCTTCTCAAGCAAATTCTACTGAAATCGTTGAAGTTGCTCAAAAAACGGCAGAAGAATCATCAAAAAGTTTAAGCAGTGTTGTAGAAATCGGTGAAAGACTAAGCAACTTAGTTGACCTTATAGCATCTAGTCATGAGGGGATTGTAAGCCTTGAACAACGTTCAAAAGAGATTTCTGAAGTTGTTAACTTGATTAAAGATATTGCGGATCAAACAAATTTACTTGCTCTTAATGCTGCCATAGAAGCTGCTCGTGCAGGTGAACATGGTCGTGGGTTTGCCGTTGTTGCAGATGAAGTTCGTAAACTTGCAGAACGTACGCAAAAAGCTACAAATGAGATAGAGATAAATATCTCAACTCTTCAACAAGATGCAAACGACATGAGAAGCAACTCTGATAATATTTCTGATATAGCACAAAGCTCAACTGATGTTATACATGAGTTTGAGAGTACGTTTTCAGAACTAAACTCTTTAGCTGAACACTCATCACATGCAGCAATTCAGATTCAAAATCGTCTATTTACAACTCTTGTGAAAGTTGATCATATTGTCTTTAAGTCTAATGCTTACTCGACTGTTTTAGAATCAGATAAAGATGCAGTATTTGCAGATCATAAAAACTGTCGTATGGGTAAATGGTACTTTGGCATCGGTCAAGAAAGATTTGGGCACACTAAAGCATTTAAAGAGATGGATGCTCCGCATGAAGCAGTTCACAACTCGGTATTTAAAAACTTAGAGTTTGTAAAAAATGACACAACTCTAAAGTTTGAAAATCCAAAAATCATTGTTAAGAACTTTACAACTATGGAAGAATCTTCTAAAGAGCTTTACACAAAACTCGACCATATGCTAGAGGAGTTTAATGCTAAGAGTTAATATATTATATTTACTTGACATTAACTTATACTTATTATAATACCACATCTCAATTGTGTTTTCCCCTTTCATGAACGAGAAAATATACTCCTATAAATTTTTAAACAGACCAAGTTACTTCCCCCTTTTTTTTGACTTGGTCTGTTTTATCCTCCACCTTTATGATAAACTTCTAAAATGATAATACTAACAACTTTAAACTCAAGATATACTCACTCTTCTATTGGCCTTAGATATTTATATGCAAATTTAAAAGAACTACAAAACCAATCAAAGATACTAGAATTTAGTATCAACGATGCTCTCCAAACCATTGCAGAAAAGCTACTTATTCACTCTCCTAAGATTATTGGTATCGGTGTTTATATCTGGAATGCAACAGAGGTACATGAACTTCTACACATCATTAAAAAAATATCTCCAGATACAAAAATAATCCTTGGCGGTCCCGAAGTTACGCATGAACCTTTTAGAGTAAACTTTAACGAAGCAGACTTTATCATCCAAGGTGAAGGAGATATAGCTTTTTATGAATTATGTAGAGATATACTGAACAAAAAATCTATACAAAACAAAATCATAAAAATGTCTCTTCCCTCACTAAAGAAGGTTGCTCTTCCTTATGAATACTACACAGATGATGACATACAAAATCGATACCTCTATGTAGAAGTCTCACGTGGCTGTCCTTTTGAGTGTGAGTTTTGTCTCTCTTCAATGGATGAAAAAGTTAGAGCATTTGAGCTAGATGCAGTCTTGGTAGAGTTTGAAAAATTATGGAACAGAGGAGCTAGAAACTTCAAGTTTGTAGATAGAACATTTAATCTAAATATGATGACTGCAAACAAGATACTGGACTTCTTTTTAGCAAAAGAACCTCCATATTTTGCACACTTTGAGGTAATCCCCGATCACTTTCCATCTTCTATAAAAGAAAAAATAAAACTATTCCCACACGGCGCTTTGCAACTTGAAATTGGAATCCAGACGCTAAATCCTGAGATTGCCAACAACATCTCAAGACAACTGAAACTTGATAAAATCAAAGAGAACATTAGATTCTTAGAAAATGAGACGCATGCACATATTCATCTAGATTTAATCGTAGGTCTTCCAGGTGAGTCACTAGAGAGTTTTGGGGCAAATCTAGATGAGTTAGTAAGTCTGAGTAGCTGTGAGATACAAATAGGTATACTTAAAAAACTCTCTGGTACTTTCATCAACAGACATGATATAGAGCACGGTATGGTCTATAGTGATGTACCACCCTATGATATATTAAAGAACGCAAAACTTACTTTTAATGATATTCAGATTATGAAGAGGTTTGCAAGATTTTGGGACCTAACATACAATAGTGGTAACTTCAAAAAGAGTGTTCCGCTGCTTTGGAAAGGTTCAACAGAAGTTTTTAAAAATTTCTACGACTTTAGTGCATGGATGTACACTCAAACAGACTCCACTTGGAAAATCTCACTTCAGAGATTGGGAGAACTTCTTTTTTCATATCTAAAGGATGTTAAACAAATTGATCCTGAGCTAATAGCTTCTGTGATGCTAGAAGATATGATGAAACTAAAGGGAAGAGCTATTCCAGCCTACTTAAAGCCTTTCAGTAAAAGCTTTACTACAGATGCTAAGAGTGGAACAGCAGGGTTTAACAAAAGACAAACTTAACGTCTATTTGCTTTTTCTTCTACCAACATTGAACTAAGAAGTGTTACTACTTTTTTAGAAGCTTCTTCTGCTTTGTTGAAGAATGTCATAACATTATCACTCTCTTTAGTACAACTACCTTTTTTAACACACTCAACAGCTTTTTGAATGTTTTCATGAACATCTTTATGTGGAGTAGCCAATCTACTGTAACTAGAACATTCGCTAAAATTTTCTTTGCCTTTTCCTGTATGGTACCACTTACCTAAACGACACTCTGTATCACTTTTAAAGTCACTTGCAACTTCACCCCTAAAAACAGTTTTATAACCATTTGCTTTAAAGATAAGATGATCAAGCTTACTAAGAATGATAAATATAGAGTTACCTATATCTTTACTCTCTTGCTCTATCGCTGTAGCATTATCCGCGAGAGCATGCATCTCTGTACTAAAAACATCCATAGAACCTATCGAGCTTTGAGACAGCTCTTCCATAGCTTTTGAGTGTTCATGCACTTCTTGAGTATTTTGTTTTAAACTCTGTACAGTTATCTCTACTTCACTTGTAGCTTTTTGTGTACGTTCAGCAAGTTTTCTTACCTCATCAGCAACAACTGCAAACCCACGACCATGTTCACCCGCACGAGCAGCTTCTATGGCAGCATTAAGAGCAAGTAAGTTTGTTTGGTCTGAAATATCTTTAATAAGATTGATAACATCAGAGATGCTTACAACATTCTCATTTAAAATACTTACCTGATCAAATGTGCTTGTAATATGCCCAAGAAGTTCACTCGATGTACTATGTAACTTGTCTAACTCTTCATTCACTTTTACAGTAAATTCTTTATTTTTATCTTCATTTGAATCTAACAATTCAAGAGTTCTTAGATTTTCTTCTAAGTCACCTCTAATCTCTCCAAGATCGCTATCACAGCCATTTATAAGACCATTGGTAAGAGATCGAGTCAACTCAGCCATTACCTTTTCATTTCTATGTGAAGAATTCTCTTTTTTCAAATCTTCTATTTCTAAATTTAATAATTTTAAATCTGTTTCAAGAGTTACTATACGCTTATCTTTTTCTTTGAGTGCTAATCGCATTTCTTTACTTTTGTTAAATAACATTTTTAAACCTCTAATATAATCACATTAATTGATTATATATAAGATAAGCTTAAATTATCTATAATAACTTGTTAGATTTATGTCAGATTACTTTAGATATAATCGACTTATGCGTAAGTTAAAGATACTTTTTTTCATATCACTACTATTTGTAAACATCTCATATGCTTCTGCAGAACCATATGTAGATAAAGAGCTATTAGAGCAGATAGGTGAAAAGTATAAAGTATTTGCTAAAAAAAGATTTTTTTTTCAACAAAAAACTTTTGATTCACTAAAAGACTCTAGTGACTTTGAAAAGTTGGACGCTGTAAATAAATTTTACAATGATGTTAGGTACTCAAGTGATGAAAAGACATATGGAAAAACTGACTACTGGGCTACTCCGTATGAATTTCTAGGTAAAGACAAGGGCGACTGTGAAGATTATGTAATTGCAAAATATTTTGCATTAAAATATCTGGGAATGGATATGAAAAAACTATTTTTCTTCTATGTTAAATCTACAAAATTCAAAGCAGCTCATATGGTTTTGGCATACTATGAGAAGCCATCAGCAATGCCATTGATATTGGATAACAACAACTTTAAAGTTCTACCAGCTAACAAGAGAAAGGATTTAAAACCTATCTACAGACTTCAAGCTGGACAAGTTGAAAAAATATCAACCGGTAAAAAGGTAAAAAGTGAAAAAGTTGGTCGTCAATGGGATCAACTTATGAAAAACATCGAAAGGAAAAAAATATGACACTCTTTAAGCAAATAGCATTAATGCTGTCCACATTTTTAATCATCATCTTAACAACAGTTCTTGTTTTAAACTTTAAAAGCTCAAATGCTTCTGTACAAGACAGACTCTACACAGATGCAAAAAATACTGCTACATCACTAAGCCTATCTCTAGGGACTGCGCAAGGGGATATCAGTATCATGACTACCATGATTAATGCAAGCTTTGATAGTGGCTATTATCACTACATCACTCTTATGGATATAGAAAACAACTCTATATACAAAAGAGAAGTGGAACAAAAAATCCTTGACGTTCCACAATGGTTTATAAATGTTCTTAATATTACAGCCCCAGTAGCATCTGCAAATGTTTCAGCAGGATGGTCTCAAGTGGGAGTGCTAAATGTTCAAAGTGATGCCGGCTATGCCTATAAACAGTTATATACAATCTTAACAAATCTTCTCATATCTTTTGGTATCATCGCAGCAATAGGGCTAGCAATACTAAATCTTCTTTTAGTTGTTATCTTAAAACCACTAAAAGAAGTTCAAAAACAGGCGGAAGCTGTTACTAGAAATGAGTTTATAATCCAAGACAAAATTCCGTACACAAAAGAGTTTAAAGATGTTGTTCTAGGTATGAACAAAATGGTCTCAAAAGTTAAGGCTATGTTTGACAAAGGTAACGAAGAACTTAAAAAACAGAAAGAGCTTGAGTACATCGATAAATCTACAAAACTGAGAAACCGTAAATATCTTATTGATAAACTGCCTGAATATCTAAAAATAGATGCGACTTCAAAAGGCGGTGTGAACATGATGATTGCACTAAGCGGTGTTATAGAAGCAAATGAAAAGATAGGGCACAGAGATGTTGACCAATTATTTATAAACATAGCTAACATTTTCAATGCACATGCTAAAAACTTTGATAACTCTATCGTTGCAAGAATGAATGGTACAGAGTTTTCTATTTTACTTCCGGACTGCTCAGAGATAAACGGGATGGAGTTAGCAAGAGGTATTTACAACTCTACAAAAGAACTTATTGAACTATCTGATCTTAATCCATCTGAGACATTTATCTCTCTTGGTCTTTATGCTTACAACTACAAAGAGAATATCGGTCAACTTCTTTCGCTCTCTGATAATGCTCTTGCGCAGGCAAAATTCAATGATGATAATATTCATTTGGCCAAAGCTGAAAATACAGTAGAGGTTATGGGTAAAGAAGCATGGAGAAAAATTATCAACGATGCTATTGAGAAAAATAGTTTTAACTTTGTTTCATGGACAGCTGTAGATGCAAAAAAGAAAAAAATTGCACATAATGTTCTTAGTCTTACACTTCAAGTTGATAAAAATACAACTTACTACTACGGTCAATTTATGGCTCCTGCAAACCAAGCAGGACTAAGCTTTAACATCTACGAAAATGTACTAAATATGATGTTTAAAACTCCGGATATGACGCTTAAAGGTTCTACTTGTTCACTTAGACTACCTTTTGATTACCTAACTTACGAAGGTACATACGAAAGTATAAACAAGTTGTTTAGTAACTACGCTTCAAACCTTCCATTTAAGCTCATCATAGAGATGCCAGATAAGCTGGTTCGTCAGAATTCTACTCTTATCAAAAAATATAAAGCACTGCTTGAAAAATATAATATAGATATGGGTCTGTTTGAGTTTATCGGTGAAAGTGTTGACTATCAATATCTACAAGACTTAAGACCTGTATATATCAAAGGTGAGACTGATTATTTTCTAAGTCAAAGCGATCAAGCACTTTCAGCACTAAGACTTATAACAGATACTGTTGGAATATCTCTTATAGCAGCAGGGGTTATGGATATGAATACTCTTACTAAACTTCAAGAAAAAGACATTTATATTATTCAAGGTAAAGCTACGGAGATGATAGAGCTAGCTTAGCTCCTCCATTTTATAAAAAAATGTAATTCAGCACCTTTAATGTCTTTGTAATATTTCTAGCTGTAAAATGGTTAAAACAACACCAGATTAAGGATATTAGACTATGTTATTTAGAAACGACAAGAAGCTTGAAGCCGAACTAAAGGCAAAAGAACAAGAGATAAGCTCTCTTCAAAATGAACTCACAACCGCTAACAATAAGATATCTCAACTTGAGAAAGAAGCTAAGCAAACAGATGACAGTAATCAGATGAATGAGTTGATTAAATCACTAACACATGGTCTAACAAATGCTTGTAATAGAGATCTTAAAATCTTACAACAAGACTTAGGTGATAATCTTACTGCTCTTGAAGATATTGACGGTAGAAACACTACTAACAACGAGCATACTGACAACTGTTCTAGCGATGTTAATATACTCTCAGAGACTATGACTTCTCTTCTTGAACATATCACAAGTACCTTTGATCAGGTTAACACTCTAAATGAGAATGTTGGAAGCATTTCTGATGTTATCAATCTTATTAAAGATATATCAGACCAAACAAACTTACTTGCTCTTAATGCTGCCATAGAAGCTGCTCGTGCAGGTGAACATGGTCGTGGCTTTGCCGTTGTTGCTGATGAAGTTCGTAAACTTGCTGAACGTACACAAAAAGCCACAAGTGAAGTAGAGATAACGGTACAGAGTCTAAAACAAAATACTCAAGAAGTGCATGAACACTCAAAAGCTATGGAAGAGCTATCTACAAGTTCAAATGAACAAATGGATATTTTCCAAGATAGAATGCGAGAACTTTCACAAAATTCTCAAATGATTTCAATAGAAAATAAAAATGTTACTTACGCTATATTTATGGTTCTTAGTAAGCTAGACCACCTGATATTTAAAGCTAATGGCTACAAAACAGTCTTTAGTGGGGAAGCAGTTGATCACTTTGCTACAGATACAGAATGTAGACTTGGTAAATGGTACTTTGACGGAGTTGGTAAAGAGAAGTTCGGTAAGTGTTTAAGTTACTCTAAAATGGCAGCACCTCACAAAGATGTTCATGACAACATCAAAAAAGCAGTTGACTGCGTTAAAGAGGGAACATGTACACAAGAGTCTCAAAATGTAATGACTTACTTTGAGAATGCAGAAAAAGCTAGTCAGAAGGTTGTAGAACTACTATCTAATATACTTAAAGAAGAAAAAGCTTATAGACACAACGGTAAAGATTAAACTCTTCTTGAGTTTAGTCCCTTTGTAATAGACTCATTAATCTCTTCTTTGTACTCTGGATTTAATCTTCCAAGCTCTCTCTCAAACGCTATAACTATATCTTTGTTTGTGTTTGGGTGCCTACATAATGTAAAAAGGATATCCCTATAAATATCAAAATCAGGATGTGCTCTTAGACCGAGTTTTTCATGTACTTTTCCATGATGCTTTATGGCAAGGTCCAGTGCATCTTTTAGTTCTTTAGTTGTTGTTGTTTTCTTTTTTATGATTGATCTTATATATTCTAAGTCAGTCTTTTTAAGATTTTTAGTAGTTGGTATCGAAGCCTTTTTTTTAGCTACGGTTTCCTTTTTTTTTCTATTGGAAGGTAAAAAAAGTAAGAATATCAAAAGGGCTAAAACTATAACCAAACCAAAAATAGATTTCAGTAGTAATACTATTTCCATAACGAAAGACCTTCTTCTATTGTTTTGTTAAAGTATTATATCGGTAAAAACTAGTTTTGACTTTAAATGGTGTATAACACCATTTTTATATGGTTCTAAATCGCGTTGAAATAGTCATTATAAGATATTTCCTTAACTAAAAACTATTATAAAGAGAATATTCATCTTAATCTTAGTACAATTGTCTCTTAAAACTATAAGGATATATATTTAAGATGAACTATGATGAGTTAAAACTTTATCTTAAAAATAATCTAGAAAGTCCATCTTTAAAATTTGATTGGACAGATGAAGAT
>JAQIBW010000238.1 GCA_027858865.1 Sulfurimonas sp.
TTTTTATACCATCTTTATCACTATGCTCAACAATAAAAATAAGAGGTACTTCACTTGTCATTGCATCTCTTTTTAAACTCTGCCCTAGTTCATATACATCTTTACCTATGACAGAAGTATTTAAAAGAATTAAATCCGGTTTATTTTTTGAAAGGACTATATTCTTTACATTTTCAACTTTTTTTATTAGTTCTATATCATATTTTGACCCAATAACTTCATTGAAATAATCAAAAGATTGCTTATTATTATCAACTAATAAAATCTTATATTTTTTCACTTGTAAAACCTATTAACTTAAGATATCTACGTATTCATTCCCGTCTAAAGTCGTTATTATTTTACTATCAACTCTTATGGCTGAGTCTATCACTACGTTATGTAGTTTTGAGATAATTGTAATCTTAAGTTGACGATTACCTGGATTTTGTCTTATTATCGAGTATAAATTATCTAAAATATTCAGATCAGTATCTAGTCTTACAGCTAGACTTAGTGGCTCCATAGGAACTTCTCGAATCTCTTTTTTAACTTTTTTACACTCTTTTTTAGACTCTTTAAGTGTCATAATCTTTGTAACACCGATTCTTGTAAACATCTCGGTATGCGTAATTTTTGCTTTAAATGCTATTGGCTCATCCAAGTCCATTTCAGCTAGTTGTTCAAGTTTATCTGAGAAAAGCATAATCTCGATATTTCCATGAAAATCCATAAGATTTACAATTCCAAACTGATTTCCTTTTTTAGAAACCTTTTTAACAATATCCTCAACTTTACCTATAAATATTGCAAAACTACCATCTTTAATGCCTTCAAGTTCTGAAGAGAGTGAGTAGTTTAACTCATCCATCACACCTCTGTACTCATCAAGAGGATGTCCTGATACATAAAAACCTAAAGTCTCTTTTTCAAACTCTAAAATCTCTTTTAGTTCATACTCTTCGCAGTTTGTAAGCTCTAGTTTCACAGTTGTTATCTCAGCATCATCACCAAATAGACTTCCAACTGCATTTTTCTTAGCATCACTCGCCTTTTTAGCAGTTTCTATAATCTTCTCTATCTGATCAAGAAGAGCCTTTCTTGCGTAACCGAAGCTATCAAATCCACCTGATTTTATACTTGATTCTATAAAGCGTTTATTTACTTTTGATGGGTCTATACGGTTTACAAAGTTTTCTATTGAAGTAAAATCACCCTCTTCTTCTCTTGTTTCTATAATGGAGAGAACAGCTGATTTACCAACTCCTTTAATTGCACCCAAACCAAAAAGAATAATATCTTTTTCATCTTTTGTTATTGCAGAAAACTCCAAGTAAGAGTGATTTACATCTGGGGGAGAAAGCTCGATACCCATTCTTTTAACTTCATCAATGTAGCGAACAACTTTTTCAGTATTATCCTTATCTGAAGTTAAAAGTGCCGCCATAAACTCATTTGGATAATAAGTTTTTAACCATGCAGTTTGAAAGGTAACCATTGCATAAGCTGCTGAGTGAGATTTGTTGAAACCATATCCGGCAAACTTTTCAATTAAATCAAACAGCTTTGAAGCTTCATCATAAGGATGACCCTGCTTCGCAGCACCCTCTGAAAATTCTGCATTATACGCAGCCATATCTTTTTTCTTACCCATAACACGACGAATAATATCTGAGTAGCCTAGAGAAAATCCACCAACATGCTGAACAATCTGCATAACCTGTTCTTGGTAAACAATGACCCCGTAGGTATTTTCAAGTATAGGTTTCATAATATCAAAAGTATACTCTATAGCCTCACGACCATGCTTACGTTCGATGAAACTGTCTAGCATCCCAGATTCCATTGGTCCAGGTCTGTAAAGTGCCAAGACTGCAATAAGATCCTCAAAATTATCTGGTTTTAGACGTTTGTTCAGATCTTGCATACCAGAAGACTCTATCTGGAACATTCCAACAGTCTCTCCTGTACGAATAACTTCATAAACCTTTGGATCATTTTCATCAATCGTATGCCAGTCAATATCTCTGTCAAATCTTCTTTTTACAAGTTTAATTGCATTGTCAATTACATCAAGAGTTTTAAGACCAAGGAAGTCAAACTTAATAAGGTCAACATCTTCAAGATAGTTAAGTGAGTACTGAGTTACAAACGTCGTCTCACCTGATGGTTTATAGATAGGTGTTTTATACCAAAGTTCTTCATTTGAGATAACAACACCCGCAGCATGAATACCTGAGTTTCTCTTAAGACCTTCAAGCTTTTTAGCAAATTCCCAAACCCTTTTGGAGTTGGCATCTGTATCTATAAGTTCACGAAGTTTTGGCTCTTTTTGAAAAGCTCCATCAATAAACTCGCCTTTTTTTTCTTTACCATTAAGTGTTATTCCTAACTCATCAGGAATAAGTTTCGCCATTTTGTCAGCCTGAGACAGTGGCATATCAAGAACACGGGCAACATCACGAATAACCCCTTTTGCTAGAAGTGAACCAAAAGTGATAATCTGAGCTACTTGATTACGACCATATTTTTCAACAACATAGTCAATAATCTCTCCACGACGAGCCTGCATAAAATCCATATCAATATCGGGCATACTTACACGTTCAGGATTTAAAAATCTCTCAAATAGCAAGTCATATTTCATCGGGTCGATATCTGTAATATCAAGGGAATATGCAACAAGACTTCCAGCAGCAGAACCACGACCTGGACCAACAGCAATACCTTTTTCTTTAGCAACTTTAACAAAGTCCCAAACGATAAGCATGTAACCAGGAAATTTCATAGAGTTAATGATGTCCATTTCAAACGCCAATCTTTTTCTATACTCTTCGTGCTTTTGCTCTGGTACAAGCTTTAGTCTATTTATTAAACCTCTTTCACAACAAAATATAAAATACTCTGCATCAACAATATCTTTATCATCACTACTAAGAGTTAGCCCATCTTTTGCAGCATACTCAGGTGTAAATTTAAAGTTAGGCGGAGTTGGTGTTTTTACAACGGGTGAGTAATCTTCAATTTTATCAACAATCTCTTGGGTATGAGTAATAGCTTCGGGTATATCGGCAAAGAGTCTTGCCATTTGTTCTGGGCTTTTTAAATAAAATTCATGTACTGAGTGACGCATACGATTAGGATCGTCATAAAGTTTATTCATACCGATACACATAAATGCTTCATGGTACTGAGCATCTCCAGGATATGTATAGTGAGTATCATTTGTAGCTACTACTTTTATACCTGTTTCTTGTGCGATTTTCAAGATATCATTATCTATATGAAGCTGATCGCCAATACCGTGTCTCATAAGTTCTAAGTAAAAATCATCGCCAAATATATCTTTGTATTCCTGTGCTACAGCCTTAGCTCCATCATATCCTAAAGCACCATTTTTTACATTTCTCTCATTAGCTAAGTTCAGATGCCAATTCACCTCTCCTTGAAGACAAGCAGAAGTACAAATAAGCCCTTCACTATGAGCAGCCAACTCTTTTTTATTTATACGAGGAAAATAGTACATCCCCTCTATATAAGCTTTTGATGAAAGATACATAAGATTCTCATAACCCTTTTTGTTCTTAGCAAAAAGGCATATATGAAATCTTTGTTTTGTAGATTTATCGCCAAGGGTATCGCCATTATGGATATAACCTTCCATTCCGATGATTGGCTTAATATCAGCCGCTTTCATCTGATGGTAGAAGTCTATAGCTCCGAACATATTTCCATGGTCAGTCATAGCTACAGAAGTCATTCCAAGCTCTTTAACACGGGATACTAGGTTTGTAAGTTTGTTTGCGCCATCAAGTAGTGAGTATTCAGTATGTAGATGTAAATGTGTGAAGGGTTGTGCACTCAAAATAATCACCTTTAAAAGTATTAAATTATTAAAGTTATTATAGTAGCTTTGTCTTAATATGAAGTAATCTTATTCTCGGCAAAGCCAAGAATAAGATTTATTTTAGAAGTTTATTCCAAGCTTTCTCTATTTTAGCTGCAAGCTTTTTATTCATCTTTTGTATGGCACTATTTGCATATTCTAAATCATTGCCTTTTATCATCTGAG
>JAQIBW010000300.1 GCA_027858865.1 Sulfurimonas sp.
ATTTTATTTATATTTCTTAATGTATTGCCCGCTTCGTAAATATTAAATTTCTTTTTCTTTAGCGGTAGCCTAAATGGTACTATCTTAAAACTTGCATCTTGCATAAATGGCACAAAAATATCACAATTTTGACGCATTTTATTGAGTGTTTTTCTTATATCTGCTTCAAACGGTAACGGGTAATAAAACAACACTTTAGCACCTTTAATGTTTTTTAACTTATGTAACAAGTGTTTATTTATCATAGCATTTCTATAGTATCTGCCATGAGAAGAAGCATTTTTTATCTTTTTTATACAATTTTCTCTAAATATCGATTTTGTAAGAGGCATATAAATTCTTTAAGTTATAATTTCGTATATTCTACAATAAAAAAATGATAAAAAGGTATTTTAATGTTTAAAAAAATTACGACAACAATTTTATTAAGTTCAGCTCTATTCTTCGTAGGATGCTCTAGCGAAGAGCCTCAAGATATAAAAGAGATTATTTCAACAAATGAGTATGTATTAACAGGTCTTGACAACAAACAATACATAGTAAAAAAAGAAGGATCTGGATTTGTACTTAAAGGCGCAAAAGGCAAAGTAGTAATCTTTGATATTTTTGCAACTTGGTGTCCGCCATGTCGTGGAGCAGCAACTCACCTTACTTCACTTCAAGAGAAGTACAAGGACGATTTAATTATTATAGGTGTCAGTATAGAAGATAAGATTTTAAACTCAAAACTTTTAGAGTTTAGAAAAACATATAATGCAAACTACACACTTGTTAACTCTGATCAAAATCGCCGTTTAGCTGACACAATAGTTAATGAGTTAAAACTTGGTGACAGATACCCTATTCCCATTATGGCTCTTTACAAAGATGGCAAATATATAAATCATTTTATTGGTTCAATCGAAGAAGAACTAGTAGAGAGTGAAATTAAACTAGCACTTGGTAAATAAGGAAATATATAAATGTTTGGTTTTATAAAAAAATCTCTATCTAAAACTGCCCAAGCGATAAGAACTGTTGCACCAAAAAGAAAGATTACCTTTACAAAAGATGAGCTTGAAGATATTTTACTAGAAGCAGATGTAGAATATGATTTAGTAGAAATCATCATAAATGAAATCTACCAAGATAAAGTTACTAGAGATATTTTAAGGTCAAAACTTTTAGCCACCCTAGCCTACACTTCTTACAAAGAGCCTGAGTTTATCGCTCCATTTGTAGAACTTATAGTTGGGGTAAATGGTGCTGGAAAAACTACTACGATTTCAAAGCTTGCTCAAAGATACAAGAACGAAGGTAAAAAAGTAGTTTTAGGAGCTGGAGATACATTTCGTGCAGCAGCGATAGAACAGCTGACTTTATGGTCAAAAAAACTTGACATCCCTATAGTCTCTTCTAAGCAAGGGCATGACTCATCTGCAGTTGCATACGATACTATAGACTCTGCAAAATCAAAAGGTTTTGACAACGTTATTATTGATACCGCAGGTCGACTTCACACTCAGACAAATCTAGCAAATGAGCTGAAGAAGATTAAACGCATCTGCGATAAAGCTCATCCAGGTTCTCCTCATAGAACAATATTAATCCTTGATGGAACACAAGGAAATTCTGCAATAGCTCAAGCAAAAGCTTTTAACGAAATGGTAGGTATAGACGGTATTATCATCACAAAACTAGACGGGACTGCCAAGGGTGGTTCTATCTTCTCTATTGCTTATGCGCTAGAGCTTCCTATACTTTTTGTAGGAACAGGTGAACAACCAGAAAATCTAACACCGTTTGACAAGTATGAGTTTGTAGATGGTTTGCTAGATGCTATTTTTATAGAAGAAGTTGAAGAAAAATAAAACGATAAATGGGGCTGTTGTGGCTAAATATATAGAATTTTTTCTGCTCACTAGCTTATTATTCTTACTACTAGGATGTAGTAAGAATCAAGATATAAAACCTCAAGTTCTAGAAAAAAAAACTTTACCTACTCAAATAATGTCAGAACCTAAAAAAAATATAGATACAAAAGTCTTAAAAGTACAAAAAGAAATAGTAGAGAAAACAGAGATACAAAAACTACTACCGGAAAATAAAAAAAAGCCATCTACTAAAAGTATAATAACTTTTCAAGCTCATACAGGAATTGTTACATCTATGGCACTAACAAAGGACAATAGATTCCTTATATCTGCAAGTGAAGACAAGACACTCAAACTCTACGATTTGCTAACAAGAAAAGAGCTAAGAACTTTCAAGGGACATAAAGAGTGGATAAACTCTGTAGCAGTCTCTCAAGATTCCAAATATATTCTCTCTGGGAGTGATGATAAAACTTTAAAACTATGGAATCTTGAAACAGGTGAAAATATAAAAACTTTTAAAGGACATAGGGACTCTGTAACTTCTGTGTCAATAACAGAAAATGCTAAGTATGCTATTTCAGGAAGTGTTGATAAAACTATAAAC
The DNA here is from genome assembly GCA_027858865.1 of Sulfurimonas sp. Taxonomy (GTDB): domain Bacteria; phylum Campylobacterota; class Campylobacteria; order Campylobacterales; family Sulfurimonadaceae; genus Sulfurimonas. The sequence continues at coordinate 2,461 of JAQIBW010000300.1, forward strand.
CTTTGGGATATCGCTACAGGTAAATTAATAAAAACATTCAAAGGGCATAAGGCTAGTGTCACTTCATTAGTAATTACACCAGATGCAAAACATATTCTCTCTTCAAGCTTTGATGGGACTCTTAAACTCTGGAATATAGATACAGGAAAAGAAATTAGAACTTTTAAAGGGCATTTAGGCGGAGTTATTTCTGTAGTAATAACTCCTAATGGAAAACATGCTATATCTGCAAGTAACGACAACACTCTAAAACTATGGGATATGGCAACAGCTAAAGTGATTAAAACTTTTAAAGGACATAAATATCATGTCTTATCTATAAAAATCACTCCAGATGCCAACTACATTCTTTCAGGCAATTCTGATGAAACTTTAAGATTGTGGGATATTAAAACAACCAAACTTATAAAAACTTATAAAGTAAAAAGTGGTGAGGTATGGTCAACGTTAATAAGCTCAGATGCAAAGTTTATAATTGCGGGAAGCTATAGAAGCATAAAAATATATGACATTTTGTCATATATTTAAAACATCTTCTTTAAAAACTCTATAATTACTGCACTACTTTATACAAGGCGAGATTATGGCTAAGAAAAAGATTCTATTTGAGTGTCAACACTGTGGACTCACTACTCCAAAGTGGATGGGTAAATGTACGAACTGTGGAGCATGGGACTCATTTGTAGAACTAAACGAACACCAGCAAGATGTGGTAAAACAGACTAAGTCAGCATCTACTACAACATCAAAAGCCATAAGTATAAATGATATACAAGAGAATGAAGTTTATAGATATAGCTCACTCGACACAGAACTTGATGGTGTTTTAGGTGGTGGAATTGTCCCAGGGTCACTAACTCTAATCGGGGGAAGTCCAGGAGTAGGAAAGTCAACTCTACTTCTAAAAGTAGCTTCAAATATTGCATCTACAAATAAAAATGTACTCTATGTGACAGGTGAAGAATCAAGCGGACAGATTAAACTTCGTGCTAATCGTCTAAACTCAAACAACGACTCTCTATATCTTCTTAGTGAAATAAGATTGGAGCAGATTTTAGTAGAGATTGAGCACAGAGAGTATGAGTTTCTTATTATTGACTCTATTCAAACTATATACTCAGAAAACATCACATCAGCACCTGGCTCTGTAACACAGGTAAGACAAGTCACATTTGAACTAATGCGAATAGCAAAAGAGAAAGATATTGCTATCTTTATCATCGGTCATATTACCAAAGAAGGGTCTATTGCGGGTCCTAGAGTTTTAGAGCACATGGTTGACACTGTTTTATATTTTGAAGGTGATTCCTCTCAGGAACTAAGAATTCTAAGAGGTTTTAAAAACCGTTTTGGTCCTACAAGTGAGATAGGTGTTTTTGAGATGCGAAGTGAGGGTTTAGTCTCTGCCACTGATGTAGCTTCTCGCTTTTTTAACCGAAACTCTCAACAGGCAGGATCTGCTCTTACAGTTGTGATGGAAGGATCTCGTCCTATTATCCTAGAAGTTCAAGCTCTTGTTTCTGAGTCTCATACAGCAAATTCAAAAAGACAAGCTACCGGTTTTGATAATAACAGACTAAATATGCTTTTGGCCCTCTTAGAGAGAAAGTTAGAAATTCCTCTATCTGGCTATGATGTATTTATAAATATTACCGGAGGAATTAAGATTACTGAAACAAGTGCAGACCTAGCAATTCTTGCCGCAATTATTAGCAGTTTCAGAGATCGTGCTATATCAAAAGAGACTATTTTCATAGGAGAAGTGTCTCTAGTAGGTGATGTAAGAGAAGTCTATGGTATGGATGTTAGACTCAAAGAAGCTAAGATGCAAAACATAAAAAAAGTACTTTTAGCAAAAAAACCACTTGAAAAAACAACAATCAAAACTTTTATAGTAGATAAAGTAACAAAACTACTAGAATGGTATTAAATT
>JAQIBW010000033.1 GCA_027858865.1 Sulfurimonas sp.
CCTTTAAGACAATTAAACTTAAAAATCATAGGTGCTGATAAAGATGATAGAAGAAATATTCTTAATGAAGCAGAAAAACAAGAATTGATTCAACTTTCATCCAATAACTGGTCTCTCCAAGTTGGAACACTAACCAGTAATATGCATGATAGATATATAGAAACTGATAAAGTAAAAATTCTTCTTAGTAGTGGATTAGAACATTTGTCATCAAGTTCAAATAAAGATTTTACTTATATAGTTGATATAAAATAATTTAAACGGATAGAGTAATGGTTAGATATAAATAATGAAAATACAATTTGAAAGTAACTTAGACTACCAAGACAGAGCAATAAGCTCCATAGTAGATATTTTTGAAGGGCAAGAAATTTGCCAAAGTAACTTCAGTATAGTCAGACAACATTCAAAAGGTCAAAAAACTACATCTGATTATGATGACTTAGGTATAGGTAATAGACTCGAACTTTTAGATGATGAGATACTTGCAAATATTCAAAACATCCAACTTCGTAATGGACTTCCTCAATCCAAAAAACTGAATAGTATGGATTTTTCAATTGAAATGGAAACAGGCACGGGTAAGACCTATGTATATCTCAAATCAATTTTTGAGTTAAATAAACGCTATGGTTTTACAAAGTTCATAGTGGTTGTACCATCTATCGCCATCAAAGAGGGAACGAAGAAAACACTAGAAATAACTAATGAGCATTTTAAAACTCTTTTCGATAATGTCAACTATGATTCATTTGTTTATGACAGCTCTAACCTTGAACAAGTGCGTGATTTTGCTACGAGTAGCGATATACGAATAATGGTTATAAATATTGATGCATTTAGAAAAAGTTTCAGCGATCCAAGTAAAGATACAAAAGCAAATATTATCCATAGACAAAACGATAGACTCAATGGGCAGAGACCTATTGAGTTTATCGCCTCTACTAACCCTATTCTTATCATAGATGAGCCTCAGAGCGTCGATAACACTCCTAGAGCAAAAGAGGCTATCGAAACTCTGAATCCTCTTTGTAAACTGCGCTACAGTGCTACACACATAGAGAAATTTAACTTGATGTACAAGCTTGATAGTATAGATGCTTATGAACAACAATTAGTTAAGCAGATAGAAGTGGCAAATGTAAAACTTGAAGATACTTCTAACAAACCATACATTAGATTAATAAGTGTCAAAGCAAGCCCAAGAAGTGCCAAGATAGAGATAGATGTAAATGAAAAAGGTACTACTAAAAGAAAAGCCATTGTTGTAAAAGATGGTGATGATCTCTACGAAAAGTCAAAAGGCAGAGATGTATATGATGGTTACAGAGTTGAAGATATTTACATAGAAAAAGAAAAAGAGTTCATAGAATTTTCAAACCAAGAGAGTGTAGACTTAGGTTCTACTATTGGTGATGTTGATGATGATAGCATTAAAAGACTACAAGTGCGAAAAACTATTGAAGAGCATTTAGATAAAGAACTTCGCCTAAATTCACAAGGGATTAAAGTACTCAGTCTATTTTTCATCGACAGAGTAGCTAACTATAGAAGCTATGATGAAGAGGGGAACGAAGTCAATGGCAAGTATGCCATATGGTTTGAGGAAGAGTTCAAGATAATTTCTAAAAGACGACGGTACAATCCACTATTTGACAAGATAGATATAGATACTGAAGCACATAAAATTCATGATGGATATTTTGCACAAGATAAAAAAGGTCGGGTAAAAGACAGTACAGGAAACAATGCAGACGATGAAAGTGCTTTTGATAAGATTATGAAGAACAAAGAGAAGCTTTTAAGCTTTTCAGAACCTCTACGATTTATATTTTCTCATAGTGCATTAAAGGAGGGTTGGGATAATCCTAATGTTTTTCAAATATGTACGCTTAATGAAACTAAGTCTGTAATGAAAAAAAGACAAGAGATAGGTCGTGGACTTAGAATTTGTGTAAATCAAGATGGTGAAAGAGTGAGAGGCTTTGATGTAAACACTTTAACCGTTATGGCAAATGAGAGCTATGAAGATTTTGCAAGAGCGCTTCAAAAAGAGATAGAAGATGAAGAGGGTATTAAATTTGGTGTTATTGAAGAACACTTCTTTGCAAATATTCCAGTTCAAAATGAAGATGGCACAGTAGAGTATTTTGGAGCGACTAATAGTGAAAATATATACCAGCACCTACAAGAAAACAACTATATAGATTCTAAGGGAAAAATACAAAATTCATTAAGAACTGATATTAAGAACAATACATTTGAAGTTCCAGAGGAATATGCAGCTCTCAAAGCTGAAATAACTGCTGTGATAACAAAAATAGCAGGAAATCTCAATATCAAAAATGCAGATGACAAGCAACTTATTACTCTCAACAAACAAGTATTTTTAAGTGAAGAATTTAAAGATTTATGGGAGCAAATAAAATACAAGACTACTTATAGAGTAAATTTCGATGTTGATAAGCTTGTTGATGAGTGTGCGAAACACATAGCTAATGATTTGACGGTAGGAAAGATTAAATACCTTTATTCTAAAGCTACTAATAAAATAACCAAAGTCGGTGTTGAAATTATAGAAGGAAGTACGGATAATAGCTTTATAGATTGTGATATTATAGATTATGAGCTACCTGATATTGTCACTTATCTACAAAACGAAACTAATCTTACAAGAAAAAATATTGTTGATATTCTTATAAAAAGTGGTAAGCTTCAAGACTTTAAAAATAATCCTCAAAAATTTATAGATGGTGCAATCAAAATCATTAAAAAGACTATGAGCATGTTTATAGATGATGGAATTAAGTACGAAAAATTGGGCGATGAGTTTTACTATGCACAAGAGTGTTTTGAAGATCAAGAACTCTATGGATATTTATCATCAAATATGATTGAAAATAGAGAGAACAAATCTCTTTATACGCATACAGTCTATGACTCAGCAATAGAAGAAAATTTTGCAAAAGCTTTTAATGAAAATTCTAATGTAAAATTATTTACAAAACTCCCGTCGTGGTTTAAAATAAATACACCACTTGGAACATACAACCCTGATTGGGCTGTACTCATAGACAAAGCCAATGAGGAGAAGCGTAACTTTGTGGGTGAGAGAAATGGTAGTGATTTGGGGTTA
>JAQIBW010000264.1 GCA_027858865.1 Sulfurimonas sp.
AGGTAAAATTTTTGATCGTGACTTTTGTGTAGAAAAAGCTGATATAATAGTAGAGAATAAAGATGGACTAAACGAAGATAGCTCATCTTTTCTTTATAAGCTCAATCATAAAAAAAGGAAAAAAATAAGATGACAAAAGTTCTTCAAGCATTTTTAACCGGTATTTTTTTCACATTTCTTTTAGATTTTTTTATCTTCTTAGGTATTAAGAATAACTATATAGATTTTTATGAGATAAATCTATATTACAATATACTATTTGCAGATAATCAAAATATATATATATTTACTGCTTTTAGTGCTCTGCTTGGGTTTATAATTACTTATGTAGACAATATGAAACTTAGCCTTGGGGTCTTTGGTTTCTTGTTTATAATATCTTTATCGACACTTATTCCGCCCATTGGGAATAGTCTTGGAGAGATGCTATTTATGGAAAAAAATGTTACATATAAAAATAGTAAATATACCTACACAGGTGATGTCTACTACGATGGAAGAACTAAAATAACATTTTATGACTATGAGCTTAAAAAAACAATACTTCTAAATAAAAAGGATCTAATTAAATGAGACACATTTCAAGTATAGCAGGCGGTGCAGCGCTAGGTAGTGCTGGTATAATTATGATGAGCGTTCTAAGTGGTTGTGAAGCACCACAACAGCAAAACCGTTATTTAGTGATAGAACAACAAGCTAACGGTAAATACATCGTAGTTGAAGAGATGCCAACTAAAGGTCCAAGTAGAGCAATTATACGCGAAAAAGATGCTGACGGAAAGACAACTGAACGTTTTATGAATGAAGTTGAAATGAAAGCTTTGGCTGAGCAAGAGTATCAAAAAGTTCAAAATGGTACATCTGAAACTGTTCAAAGTGGAGACAGTAGTGGAGGAATGGGACTTGGTGGAACTATTTTAGCAGTTGCAGCAGGTTCTCTTCTTGGAAATATGATAGGTAACTCACTTATGAACAACAAGAACTTTTCTCAGCGTTCAAGTAGTGTAAATAAAAGTGCTTATAGTCGTTCAGCAGCTTCAAGAGCATCTAGAAGTTCATCTTCTAAGAAAAGCTTTTTTGGTGGGAACTCTAGAACATCATCTTACGGAAGTAGAAGTTACGGCGGATGATAAATCTAAAAAAGCTAAACCCACTTGATGATGCTACACTTGAAGAGCTAGGTTTTACTTGGCATACAGATAGTGATGGAACTAAGTATATAAATGATGAACTAGTAGAAGTTACTAAAACTGAGGCTGAAGCATACTACGAAGCTGGGAATGAGATATACGATATGTTCGTTGAAGCGGCTGAGTATGTTATAAAAAATAATCTCTTCTTTGAGTTAGGAATTCCTTTTAATCTCATAGAAACAATCAAAAAAAGTTGGGAAAATGATGTTCACTGGCATATATATGGTCGTTTTGATTTAGCCGGTGGAATAGATGGTAAAGATATTAAGCTTATAGAGTTTAATGCAGATACGCCTACATCTCTTTTTGAGACTACACTTCTTCAGTGGGCACTACTTAAACAAAATAATATGGATGAAGAGAAGCAGTTTAACAATGTATATGATGCAATCAGCCAAAACTTTAAAAGACTTGTTACGCTAGAAGATGATATAGGGCTTTTTGAAGAACGTTATGATGGATGGAAAATACTTTTTTCAAGCGTTGAAGGTAATGACGAAGAAGAAGCTACCACAAGACTTTTACAGCAAATGGCTACAGATGCAGGTTTTAACACTAGCTTTGAATACTTACAGAATGTAAAGTTTCATGAAAACGGAATCTTTGATGCTAATGACAATCAATATGAGTACTGGTTTAAACTATTCCCTTGGGAAGATATAGGAAGTGATGAACCAGAACTTGCAACTACACTTGGTAACATCATACAAAACCAAAAAGCAATCATACTAAATCCAGCTTATACCCTACTCTTTCAGTCAAAAGGTATAATGAAGATTATGAGTGACTTATTTCCAGACTCACCATATCTCCTAAAAACATCATTCGAACCGTTAGAAGGTATTAAACAGGTTGAGAAGACTGTATTTGGAAGAGAAGGTGCAAATACTAAGATAATAGATGCTAATGGTAATGTAGTTGAACAAATCGACGGACCGTATGACAACTATAAAAAAGTCTATCAAGAGTATGTTGATTTCAATAAAGACAAAGAAGGAGCTAAATACCAAGCCGGTGTTTTCTTCGCTTATGAATCATGTGGACTAAGCTTTAGAAAAGGCTCAGAAATCATGGATAATATGAGTAAATTTGTGGGGCATGTTTTAGTTTAACTCATCTAAGGTAGGTAAGCCAAAGCTGTACTTATCTTTTTTAATTATGCTAATCTCATAATCTAGTGCATCTAAGATAATATCAAGGGTTTTAATAGAAACAGCTCCCATCTGTCCTCTTTCAAACTTCCCAAGTGTTACTCTAGAGATAGAAGCAATTTTTGCTAACTGCTCTTGGGTTAAACTCTTTTCTTTTCTCAGTTTTCTAACTTTTTGTCCAATTTCGAATAATTTCAATAGGAATCTCCTTGTAACTTTTTTCGTCAAGAGACAACTTCCAACTATCTAGCATCTTCATACTTATATCAAGAAAATGTGGATTATTATCTTTATACTCCTCAACTTCTTCTATAATTTTTACCAATGCCATTTTACATTCATCATAAAGAGTACTTGAAGACGAGTGTGACATAAAACAATGGTTAGTTCCAAATTTTATCAGCTCATTTTTACCAAACCAAATCTTTTTTCCAAACATTGTTAAAGCAGGTTTATCTTTGTAAATATACGAAGTAGTATTAACTATATCATATGCTGGTGCAAAATTCACACTACTAAACTCGTTATCATAAAGAACACCAAAATTCTTTAAATGGGCATCTCCATTTTTATGGAGATAACTCATTACAATAGTTTTGTATAATTGATGCATTGAGTTTTCTTTA
>JAQIBW010000078.1 GCA_027858865.1 Sulfurimonas sp.
TTTGAGCAACTTGCACAAATCATAGACAAAGTAGAAGACAAAAGCAGAGTTGGCATCTGTATAGATACTTGTCATATGTTTGTTGCCGGATATGACATAAGAACAAGAGAAACTTATGATAAAACATGGGATGATTTTGGAAAGATTGTAGGTTTTAACTACTTAATGGGCATGCATATTAACGACTCTAAACCACCATTAGGTTCAAAAAAAGATAGACACCACTCTCTAGGAAAAGGTGAAATAGGTCTAGATGCATTCGGATTTATCATGAATGATGATAGGATGAATGACATACCCTTGATACTTGAAACTATTGATGACAGCATCTGGAAAGAAGAGATAGAACTACTTTACTCTTTGGAGAATTAAGCATCATTTTTGTAATATTGGTATAAATTTTTAATGAAAAAGGTCTGTTTGATGAAAAAAATAGTTTCATTATCGTTAATAGTAAGTTCAATGTTAATGGCAGGTGGATATAAAATTCCAGAAAATTCATTAAATGGGGTAGCTCTAAGTGCTGCAAATATTGCACATAACAAGAGCGCAGATGCAGCTTACTACAACCCAGCAAATATGGTTTTTATGCAAGATTCAAACCATATGGAGCTTGATTTTACATATATTGGACTCAATAAGGTTAACTTTAAGGGTTCTTCTACTACTAGTTTGGGAGTTACTACAAATAATGTTGATATAGATTCTAAGAAAGAATCATTTTTGATACCGACAGTTCATTATGTATCAGGTAAAGCAGGCGAGACTCGTATAGGACTTAGCATTGTTGCTCCTGCAGGTCTTTCTAAAAGATGGGACAAGCAACCTGCGATGGGCAAAGCTGAAGAATTTACACTTAAAGTTATTGAAATTAATCCAACGGTAGCTATCCCTGTCAATGATAAAGTGGCTCTTGCTTTTGGATTTAGAATAGTTCATGCAGAGGGTGTTGTAAAAGCTACTCCTGCTCTTAATGTTGCTTATCAAGATATGACAGGTGATTCCATTGATTATGGTTACAATTTTGCTTTAGCTTATAAGCCGACATCAGATTTGGAGATGGCTTTTACCTATCGTTCACAGATTATTTTAACACAAGAGGGAACGGCTGATTTAAAATACCCTAGTCCTGCTATCAGTGGCTCTTATGATGCATCTATTGATGTTATATTACCAGCATGTGCTTCTTTAGCTTTAGCATATACTTTACCATCAAAAACAACCGTAGAGTTTGTGTATGAGAGAAATATGTGGTCAGCATATAAAGAACTAAATTTCAATTATAGTGATGCGACAGCTGAAGCTGTTTTTGGAAAATCAAAATCAAAAAACTGGAATGATACAAATGCTTTTCGTTTAGGTGTGACTCAAGAGTTGGACAACATGACTCTAATGGCGGGAATGGTTTATGATGAGAGCCCAGTTCCTGATAAAACTATGAGTTTTGAGTTACCTGATTCAAATAGTTTTTCAGTATCTCTAGGTGGTCGTTACCAAGTTAATGATAAAATTGAAATCGGTTTAGCCGCTCTCTACTCTATGAGAGAAAGCAGAAGTGTGAATAATGCAAATGCAAACGATACTGTAACGGGCGAATTTTCAAATGGAAATGTGCTTATAGTTTCTACAGGTATCAGTTATAAATTTTAAGGATTTAATTGAAAATATTAGTTGATTTTTTACAAAACAAAAAAATAGAAGAGGCTCAAATATTTGCACAACTAAAGTGTAGTGTAAATGAGGCTTTAATACTTAAAGACCTTTCAAAGAAATATATGGAAGGTCAGGATGATGTCTTGGTTCGAGAACTGCTAGGTGAACTTTATGACGATGCAGGATTTGAGCATCTGAGTCATCTTCAAGAGGTTAAAATACTTCTTGAACTTGGTTGGATACATCAGCAAAGTTTTACTCCAGTTAAAATATCTGAGGTTACACCTTTGGAACTTTTAAACACAGCCGTAGGTCTTTCTCCGTCATTTTTAAAACTGCTTCAAGACGGTGCTCCAGATATCGAGATACTGGACATTAAACCATATACAGACCATTTAGAGTACTTGCAAGATCAGTTTTTTAGAATAGAGCTTTATCAAAAGATGAGTACTATTCGTCAAAATGTTCATGAGCACTCTCTTGGCATCGATAGAGTTCAGCATAAACTTCAACTGCTAGAACAGCGAATAACTCAAAGAGTAGAGCAAACTACGGAAAAATTGGTTTTAGATAAATTTTTTAAACAAAAAAAGTTTCAGATGAAAGAAGAAGTTATATTTTTGGCTCTTCTTCGTGAAGAGTACAGTGCTACAGATGCATCTCTACGAGAGATGAATACCCTCATAGATTTAATCTCTTTAGATGAATATGACCGTATTAAAAATCGTTCGCTTTTAGAAGACGGTTCAAGTCTTCTTAATGATGGAATCATAGACTATGAAGAGATGCTAAATCCTTTTGGTGGCATCTCTAGAGCATTTTACATTGTAGATGAGATACTTCAAAGTATTATCCATCCGCATAAAAATAAAAAAGTTCGCCGTCTTAAACTTAATGCTGTTATAGATGAGCAAGATATCTTTGAACTCATAGAACCTGATACATCTTTAGAAGATGTAGTCCTAGCAAAAGAGACACAGACTACACTTGAAAACTTGATGCGCCAAGTTGATAAAGAGGTAGTAGGTCGTTTGGTTGAGTGGGGCATAAAAGATAAAAAAAGTGGTATAGATGCTAGAATAATCTTTTACGGTCATGCTGGAACAGGTAAGACTATGACTGCTTATTCACTTGCCAAATCTTTGAAACGTCAAGTCTTAGCATTTGACTGTTCAAAGATTCTTTCTATGTATGTTGGAGAGAGTGAAAAAAATGTTCGTAAGATTTTTGATACTTTTTATGACCTTTGCGAAAAAACAAAATCTGAACCAATACTACTTCTAAATGAAGCAGACCAGTTTTTAGGTGCACGTTCTAGTGGTGTATCAAGTGGGTCCGAACAGATGCACAACCAGATGCAAAATATCTTTTTAGAACAGATTGAGAACTTTAAAGGTATGCTAATAGCTACTACTAATCTGCTTGAAAACATTGATAAAGCTTTTTCAAGACGTTTTAACTACAAAATAGAGTTTAAAAAACCAGATGAAGCACAGAGACTTCAGCTTTGGAAAAAAATGCTTCCAGTTAATGCCCCATACGATGATAAATTTGATGTAAAAGAGCTTGCAAAGTACTCTTTGACCGGTGGACAGATTAGCCTTATCATCAAAAATACAGCCTATAAAGTAGCAGTAACTGATGAACCACTTTTTACTTTTGATGACTTCGTAAGTGAAATCAAAAGAGAAAAAGATGCAAACTTCGACAGCGAAAAATCTATGGGATTTTTAAGCAAGTAACTCTACTTAAATGTAGAGTTATTGCACATTCTTATAATAATTTCTATAAAATCTAATCTATCTATTAAGCAGAAATTTAGCTCTTTTTCACTCCTTATAAATCATAGTGTTACTTTTTTACACGCATGTTACCAAGAGCTAAAAATCATGTAGCGTTTGGTTACCTTTTAATATTATTGTCCTACTAGCCTCGTAAATTTAATACTCTTTTTGATATAGTGCATTAACTGTTTTTTCTAGGATAATGCTTGAAAACAATGAAAAAATTATTTAAAGGTAGGTTATATGGAGCATATTAGCACTGCAAATCCGTATTTTGGGGTATTCGTACTATTTGTTGTAACATTTGGTGCATTCACAGCTACGACTATCATAGCTCGTTTAGCGAGTCGCGCGTTGGCTGCGAAAGATAGTGAAAAGATTAGACTCTCAGTTTACGAATGTGGACCAGAGGTAACTAGACAACCAAATAGAATATCACCACAGTTTTATCTATTTGCGTTACTTTTTTTACTATTTGATGTAGAGATTATTTTTATGTTTCCATGGGCAGTAGACTTTAAACTACTAGGTTGGTTTGGTTTCGCTGAGATGTTAATGTTTATATTATTATTAACTATTGGATTCATATATGCATGGAAAAAAGGAGCACTTGAATGGCACAACATAAAGTAAATTACACACAAAACGCTGGTTTACCTGTAGCACTTACAAGTATTGATAAAATCGTTAACTGGGGTCGTTCAAATTCACTTTGGGCACTTACTTATGGTCTTGCTTGTTGTGGTATTGAGATGATGGCATCTGGTGCGTCAAGATATGACTTTGACCGTTTTGGAACAATCTTTAGAGCATCCCCTCGTCAAGCAGATGTAATGATTGTTGCAGGAACTCTTACAAAGAAGCACGCAGAGTTTATTAAAAGACTTTATGACCAGATGACTGAGCCTAGATGGGTTATTTCAATGGGTTCATGTGCAAATACTGGTGGTATGTTTAACACATATTCAACAGTACAAGGGGTTGATAGAATCATTCCTGTAGATTTATACTTACCAGGTTGTGCACCTCGTCCAGAGACACTTCAGTATGGAGTAATGTTACTACAAAAGAAAATTCGTGCAAACCATGCGTCTAAAGCACAAAAAGCAAAAAGGTTAATGTAATGAGAGCATATACACCTAAAGATGATGTACAGGCTAAGCCGTATTACACAGACAGATTTTATAAATCTCCTCAAGTTGCTAAATATGAGCCTGAGAGTGATGAAGTATTCAGTGCTGATTTAGAAGCTATAAAAGCAAAATTTGAAGTACTGGACGCTTACATCCAAGTAGAGCAAATGGTAGTTTATATTAATGCTAAAGATAACTATGGTGTTTTAGAGCTTATGAGAGATCAGCTAAGTTATTCTCAGCTTTCAGAGATGAGTGCTATAGACTGGATAGCTGATAGAAATGGTTTTGAAGTTTTCTACCAAATGTTAAGTATGGCTAAGCGTAAGCGTATCCGTATTAAACTTTTCATAGAAAAGGGACAGGCTGTAAACTCAGTAGAAAAACTTTTCCGCTGTGCTGATTGGTCAGAACGTGAAATGTTTGACATGTTCGGTATCGAAGCAAACGGACATCCTTTTATGAAAAGAATCCTTATGCCTTATGACTGGCAAGGACATCCTCTTCTTAAGACTTACCCACTTCAAGGTGATGAGTTTGCTGCTTGGTATGAAGTAGATAAGATTTACGGAAAAGAAGCAAGAGAAGAGATCGGACCTGAGATTCGTGACACTTCAAGAGTTGACCGTTATGATTCCCAGAGATTTTCTCGTTTAGGACATGAAGTACCTAAAGGAACAGAGATTACAGGAAACGAGCCAGTAAACGAACAAGCTTACCAAGAAGATGGTGGTGTGTTCTTGATTAAGAAATTTGATAAAGAGTCATCAGTAATTATTGATGATCCGCAAAGATAGGTAGAAATATGGCACAAATAAAAAATAGATTAACACCGTTTTTTGAAAACATCACTTTTGATAGAGATGACAATGAACTTATCTTAAACTTCGGTCCTCAGCATCCATCTTCTCATGGACAGTTACGTTTAATGCTTCACCTTCAACAAGAGCAAATCGTAAAAGCTCATCCAGATATTGGATATCTTCACCGTGGTATGGAGAAGATGGCTGAAAATATGATTTACAATGAGTTCATGCCAACTACAGACCGTATGGATTATATTGCTTCATCTTCAAACAATTATGGATTTGCTTTGGCAGTTGAGAAGCTTATCGGTTTAGAAGTTCCTCGTCGTGCGAAAGTTATTCGTATGATGCTTTTAGAGATTAACCGTCTTATGTCTCACCTTTTCTGGCTAGCAACTACTGCTCTAGATATCGGTGCGATGACAGTTTTCCTATTCGCCTTTCGTGAGAGAGAATATCTAATGGATATCATCGAAGGTTATTGTGGAGCTAGACTTACCCATGCTGCTATTCGTATTGGTGGTGTTCCTCTAGATATTCAAGATAGTTTTCTTCATCAATTACGTGTATTTTTGAATAAATTACCTCAAAATATCAAAGACTATGAAGACCTTCTTGACACTAACCGTATCTGGTTGATGAGAATGGAAGAAGTTGGTACTATTTCGACTGAGATGGCACTATCATGGGGTTGTACAGGTCCTATGCTTCGTGCATCTGGAGTAAAGTGGGATATTCGTAAAGAAGAACCGTATGAGTTATATGATGAAGTAGAATTTAATGTACCTTGGTCAGACAAGGGTGATAACTTCGCTCGTTATCGTATCTACATGGAAGAAATGAGAGAAACTGCAAAGATTCTTTATCAAACAATAGATATGTATCAAGAGTGTGTTAGAAAAGGAGAGACTGCTCTAATGGCTCATGCTCCTAAATATGTATCAGCTCCAAAGCTTGATATCATGACGCAAAACTACTCTTTAATGCAACACTTTGTTCTAGTAACACAAGGGATGAGACCTCCTGTTGGAGAAGTTTATGTAGCGACTGAATCACCAAAAGGTGAGTTAGGTTTCTTTATTAATTCTCAAGGTGGACCATACCCATACAGACTGAAGCTTCGTGCTCCGTCTTTTTGGCACACTGGTCTTTTAACTGACTTACTTCCTGGTCATTATATTCCAGATGTTGTCTCTATTATTGGTACGACTAACATCGTATTCGGGGAGGTTGACCGCTAATGAAAAGATATGATTTAAGACACTTAAAAACTGAGTTTGAACCTAGAATGAAAGAAATTTTAGGAACTCACAGCGCAAAAGAAGTTGCAATCTTTTTATTTGAAATTGGTGATTTCTCGCCAATTCAAAAATCGGCAGATTTAGTAAAAGAGTGCGGTTATGAGTTGATGAACTCTTTAAAGTTTAACGAAGTCGACTGGACTATCGTAGTAAAAAAAAGTTAGGGATTAATTTTGAGTAAAGTATATTTTTCTACTTGGAATGGTGAGCTGGTTAATAATGTCGGTAAACCACAAGAAGAGTGGGAAGAATCAGCCTATAACCTACCTGCAACCTACGATGATCATCGTGACTCAAAAGCCTTTATTGGCTGGGATGGTGTTTCACTATTTAACGAGGACGTTGACGTAATCCGCTTGTGCATGGAATATGCTGCGCAGTACCAAGTGTACTCTGAAGCATGTGGAAGATGTGCACCTGGAAGATGGGGTGGGCGTATTTTATATGACCAACTAGATAAGATTGCTCGTGGTGAAGGTGCAATAGCTGATATGGACCACTTAAAAGAGATCGGTAAAAGTATGCAAATCACTTCGAAATGTGAGATTGGCAAAACTGTTCCAAATCCTATTATTGACTTAATGACTCATTTTGAAGATGAGTTTATGGATTGTATAAACAATCAAAAGCCATCTAAACATTATAACGCTGAAGTTGGTTATATTGCAAAAATTACAGCACCTTGTACTGATATGTGTCCGGCACATGTTGATATTCCAGGTTATATAGAGGGTGTAAGAGATTTAAGATTTGACGATTCGCTTGAAGCTACTCGTCAAACAATGCCATTAGCACACGTTTGTGGTCGTGTTTGTCCCCACCCTTGTGAAGATGCTTGTAGAAGAACAAATCTTGATGAACCTATTTCTATTATGGAACTTAAGCGCCTTGGTGCAGATTATGAAACTGATCACGGTTTTGGTTTTTTTCATCCAATGCAAAAACAACCAAGCAATGGTAAAAAAGTTGCAGTTATCGGGGCAGGTCCTGCAGGTTTAACTACAGCTTATTACCTTGCATCTGAGGGAACTCAAGTAGATGTTTATGAAGAACTCCCTGTTCTTGGTGGTGAAGTTGCAGTTGGTGTACCTGAATACAGAATGCCGATTGATAAGTACAACCAAGATATTGAATGCGTAAGAGATATGGGAGTTAATTTTATAACTAACTCTCGCATCAATGCTGATGATATGAGAAGATTTGAGACAGAGTATGATTCAACTATGGTTGCTACTGGTACTCGAATCTCTAAAAAAGTTCGCTGTGATAACGAAAGACCTGAAATCGAAGGTTATTGGTCTGCAATAGAGATGCTTGACCAAATCAATCTTTGGGATAAGTATGAAATCGGTGAATCAGTAGATTTGACTGGCAAGACAGTTGTTTGTGTTGGTGGTGGATTTACATCTATGGATGTAGTTCGCTGTGCAATTAGAGCAAATGCTAAAAAAGTTTATATGATTTATCGTCGTGATGAGAAGACTATCATTAGAAATACTACTTATGAAGAGTATCATGAAGCTGTAGAAGAGGGTGTAGAATTCC
This sequence comes from Sulfurimonas sp., assembly GCA_027858865.1. Classification (GTDB taxonomy): domain Bacteria; phylum Campylobacterota; class Campylobacteria; order Campylobacterales; family Sulfurimonadaceae; genus Sulfurimonas. The sequence continues at coordinate 8,223 of JAQIBW010000078.1, forward strand.
TTTTCCATTCAGCTGTTAATACTATGGTTGATGAAAATGATGTTCTAAAATCTTTACTTATAGATAAGTTCGAACTTGTACCAGATCCAGATGGTGGTCGTGCTCAGTTACTTAAAGTTGAGGGTGAATCTTACAGTATTGAGACTGACTTCTTAATACCGGCAGTTTCTCAGTCAGCTGATCTTGATCTTCTTCCTGAGGAATGGGAAATAGAAATGACATCTTGGGGAACTATCAAGACAAACGGTAAAGACTATATGACATCTCGTAAAGGTGTTTTTGCATCTGGAGATTGTGAATATGGTCCGATGACTATTGTTAATGCAGTTGGTCAAGCTAAGCGAGCTTCTTCTGTTATGTCAAGATTTATGCAAACTGGAGAAATCTCTCTAACTGATGATGAAATCATGGAAGATCACTTACGTAAACTAAAGGTTTATGATAAGAAAGAGAAAGTTGAAGGTTGGCTTCCAGGCTTACCAAGACAAGAGAGTGAGAAACTTGATGTTGATATACGTAAATATAACAACAAAGAAGTTAACTTAGGTTTCACACAAGAAGAAGCGATGAGCGAAGCTGACCGCTGTATGCGATGTTACTACATCGCTATGATAGCAACATAAGGGAGGGGGATATATGAGTAATTTAATTAATTTTAAAATCGACGGTATCTCTGTAGAAGCAAAAAAAGGCGAGACTATCTTAACAGTAGCTCGTAAAAATGATATCTACATCCCGACTATGTGTTATATCTCTAAGACTACACCGTGTGCATCTTGTCGTATGTGTGTTGTTGAAGCTGCGGGAATTGAAGGTTTTGTACTTTCTTGTAATACTCCTCCAACCCAAGGTATAGAGATAACAACTAACACAAAAGAGCTAGAGAAGGAACGAACTAACATTATGAAGTTATATGATGTTAATCATCCTTTAGAATGTGGTGTTTGTGACAAATCTGGCGAGTGTGATTTGCAAAATAAAACTTTAGAGTTTGATGTAGAAAGACAAGATTTTTCAGCTCGTGACCAAGCACGTGAGATAAAAGATTGGGGATTAATCAACTATGACCCTTCTCTATGTATCTTATGTGAAAAATGTGTTCACGTATGTAATGAAGTAATCGGCGATGATGCTATAGATGTGCAGTTTGGCGGATATAGTTCAACAATCATTCCTAAAAATTCTGATGTTCTTGATTGTACCTTCTGTGGAGAGTGTATAGCAGTCTGTCCGGTTGGCGCATTGGTAAGTTCTAACTTTAAATATAGTGCAAACGCTTGGGAACTTAGTCGTATCCCAGCTACATGTGCTCACTGTTCCGCAGGTTGTTCTCTAGAATATGAGACAAGACATTCGGCAATTAATGGAGATGATTCTATATATAGAGTAAAAAATAATTTTGAGTACACATCACTTTGCGGCGCAGGTCGTTTTGGTTTTGACTTTGATAACAAAGAGCCTAAAGATGAAGTAGCATTTCATAAGGCTATTGAAGCAGTTAAAGTTGCAAAAGCTATCCGTTTTTCATCAATGATTACAAATGAAGAAGCTCATATCTTACAACTTCTAAAAGAAAAACTTGATATTAAGTTATTTAACGAAGATGCAAGAAAGTTCCAAGAATTTATGAGAGCATACAGTAGTGTAAGTGGAAAACTTCACCATAGTGGCTCATTAGATGCGATTAAGCAATCAGATGCAGCAATTATTATCGGAAGCAGAATAGCTACAGATAACCCTGCTGTTAGATATGCATTAACAACTGCAGCTAAACATAACGGTGCGAAAATAGTTTATGCGCATCCTATGGAAGACACTCTAATGCAAAACACTGTGACTCAACTGATGAAGTATGAAGTTGGTACAGAAGAGGGTGTTTTAGCACTTTTAGCAAATGCGATACTTGCTGAAGCTGATGCTGATTTGTCTGATGAAGAAAAAGAAGTTTTTGATGATTTAGATTTAGGTTATCTTTACGCTGAGAGTAATATCGGTGATGAAGAGATAGATTTCATGATGAAATCGTTTACAAGAGCAAAAAAGCGAGTGTTGATTATCGGTAATGACTTAATAGCTCATAAGCGTTCAGAAAATATTGCAAAATTAGCAGCTATGATTGAAAAATATAGCTCGTTTTCTTTAGTAGTAGTTCCAAGTGATATAAATACTCTTGGTGCATCTCTGATATGTGATTTAGATAAAGATGAAGATATCATCGATGTAGTGGGTTACAATGCAAAAGGTAACTTTATTATTTCATCTTTAGCGTATGCGAACCTAGCAGTGCCATCTTTAAATCAGCAAGAGGGAACTTTTGTAAACATAGACAACAAAGTACTTCCAACAAATGTTGCAGTTGGCTTTGATGGTTATACACTAAATGATGTAGCTAGTGCATGTGGTGTAGAGAGTGAGAATACGGTTGATTATACAAATAAGTTAAATAAAAAAGCTGGTTTTAAAGATATAGATTTTGATTCTCTTGAAAACTTCTTATCTCCTCATGGTGATGACAATAGAGGTTACCTCTTAGATGAAGTAACTTGTAAAGCTGACGGTAAACTTGATGAAATTGATGATTTACCAGAATTCAATGGTACAATTATATATCATTCAAACCCTGTTTTACAATTTAATGCTTATACAAATAAAACAGCACAACTAGAGCGTGACAACACTCTTAGAGGTTCTGCTCAATTTGCAAGTGCCGCTAAAATTGCAGATGGTGATAGAGTTGAAGTTAGTTTCGCTCATAAAACTATAACAAGAGAATTTAAACTTGATAATGAGTTAAAGGGAACTGTAGCACTAAATCCTACATTTGATGATGTTGTAGATGCTAGTAGATATAGGTTTGAAAAATCCAAAATAGTGAGAGTAGTATAATGAGTAAAATTACTATAAATATTGATGGTAAAGAGGTTCAAACACAAGAGGGTGAGTTCATACTTAACGCTGCTCGTGCAAACGATATCTTTATACCAGCCATATGTTACTTAACAAGATGTAGTCCGACACTGGCTTGTCGTATATGTCTTGTTGAAGCTGACGGCAAACAGGTTTATGCTTGTAATGCAAAAAGCAAAGATGGCATGAATATTACAACTAAAACTGAAAATATTGAAAAAGAGCGCCGTGCTATCATGGAAGTATATGATGTAAATCATCCTCTTCAATGTGGTGTCTGTGATCAATCAGGCGAATGTGAACTACAAAACTATACATTAGAGATGGGTGTAGATGCACAAAGCTATTCAGTTAAAGATGTAGATAGAAGTTCTCATGACTGGGGACATCTTCACTACGATCCGGGTCTTTGTATAGTATGTGAAAGATGTGTTACTGCATGTAAAGATATGATTGGTGACAACTCGCTTAAAACAATTGCTCGTGGAGCAGATGCACTAGAGGCTGAGTTTAAAGAGACTATGCCAAAAGATGCATACGCAATGTGGAACAAACTTAATAAATCTGTAATTGGTTTAACTAATGGAACTGATGTTCTTGATTGTACAAGTTGTGGCGAGTGTGCTGCTGTTTGTCCGGTTGGAGCGCTTGTTGATACTCACTTTATGTATAAATCAAATGCTTGGGAACTTAACCAAGTTCCTGCTACTTGTGGTCACTGCTCTGCTGGATGCCAAATCTCTTACGATGTTAAACATACAAGCGTGTCAGATGATAGTGATAGAATCTACCGTGTAATGAACGAATGGAATTACGTTTCACTATGTGGCGCAGGTAGATATGGATTTGACTATGAAAACCGCGTAGAATCTAAAGATGAAACTGCATTTGCATCTGCGATAGAAGCTTTCAAAAAAGCAGATACGATAGCATTTACTTCAACTATAACGAATGAAGAAGCTTATCTACTTCAAAAATTAAAAGAAAAACATGGTTACAAGCTTGTAAATCATGAAGCTAAATCTTTTCAAACTTTCTTGAGAAACTATAGTGAAATAAGTGGAACTATGCTTTATGGAAATGATCTAAAAGCTACTCATAATTCTAACTTTGTTATCTCTTTAGGAGCGGCACTAAAAAGTGACAATCCAAATGCAAGATATGCTCTAAATAACTCAATGACTGTAAATAAAGGTGCTGGTCTCTACTTTCACCCTTTACAAGATTCTATTATTGAAGGTCTTGGAAAAAGCATCATGACTGTTAAACATGCACCACTTCAAGAAGAGGCCGCTCTTTACCTTATCTTAGACCTATTTGCTGACAAGGAAAAACTACCTAAGAAAGTGCTTGAGTATTTAGAGACTTTTCATTCTGAAAAAACTATAACGGTTGAAGAAACTATTAAAGAAGAAATAGTTGAAATCGTTAAAGAGATGAAAGTTAACGAAGAAACTGGCGAAGAAGAAGAGATTGAAGTAGAGAAAAAGAAAATGGTTCCTAAAAAAATATCTAAAGAACTTGTTGTAGATAATAACGCTCTTTTAACTATTTTAGGTGCTGATGATAGTTTTATGGAAGATTTAGATAAAAATCTAAAGAAAAAAGACACTTTTGCAATGATAGTTGGAGCAGCTTTATATAATCATCCAAACTCTAAAAACCTTGCAAGACTTGTTGGTTTAGTTGAAAAATGTAGTGATTTTGAACTTACTATGATTCCTCCATTAACTAACTCTTTAGGTGTAGCGCTTATCTGTGAACTTGATGATGAACGTGGTTCATTTACCGTAGGTTACAACGTGATCGGAGATTTTACTCTATCTGCTTTAGGTGATGGAAGCGAATGCGATTTGGATATGCCTGCTATCAACCAACAAGAAGGAACTCTAACTTCTATAAATAAAAGAGTAAATCCTACAAATGCAGCTCTGCCTTATAAAGGTTATGAGTTAAATGACATAGCTAACGAGCTTGGAATGAATAGTGAAAATGTAATCGATTATACAGTTTCTCTTCCAACAGCTGTAGGTTTTAAAGAAGAAGCATTCGATAACTTACCGAATCATTATGAAAATGATGGAACTGAAGTTAGAGGATACCTTCTTGAAAATGTAAAAATCAATAGAAGCACTAATCAAAATGTAGAACCATTTGGTGAAGATAAATTAGAAGGAACTCTGATTTATCTTGCAAATCCTGTAAGACAATTCACTGCTTTCACAAATAAAACGACTAATCTTGATGAGATTGCCGGTCTTTATATGAGTGAAGAATTCTTGAGTCAATCAGAACTAAATGAAGGGGATAACGTGAGAGTGAAGAATAGCAATGGGGAAATTGTTGTGAATATAGTTAGTGATAATAAAATTGCTGGTGATATAGCAGTTCTGCCGACATTTGATTCTAAAATAAATTCAGAGGCTTTGTTTAGCGGATACCGTTTTGCAACAGCTTCGATTGAAAAGGTGTAATATATGGAAACAGCATATTTAATTGAAACGGTTATAAAAATCGTTGTAGTTTTACTTGTCTTTTCTGCACTAGCGGGGATAGGAACTTACTTTGAGCGTAAAATCCTTGCATTTATGCAGCGTCGTCTTGGGCCAATGAATGTTGGTCCTTACGGATTACTTCAAGTAGCAGCGGATGGTGTAAAACTTTTTACAAAAGAGGATATTATTCCAACTAATGTAGTAGCTCCTATCTTTAAGATAGCACCAGTTATTACAGCTGCTACAGCATTTATGGCTGCGGCTGCGATTCCATTTTTACCATCGTTCACGATTTTTGGATACGAAGTACATCCAATAGTTGCTGACATTAATATTGGTATTTTATATATACTTGGAATCATGGGTGTTGGTCTTTATGGTCCACTTCTTGGTGGTATGGCATCAGCAAATAAGTTTGCACTTATTTCTGCTGCTCGTGGTGCTGCTGTATTTATCTCTTATGAGGTTGTTACAGGTTTATCAATATTAGCTCCGATTATGATGGTTGGTTCTTTATCACTTATTGATTTTAATGAATATCAAGCAGGTGGTATTACTGAGTGGATTATCTGGACTCAACCTGTAGCATTTATCTTGTTCTGGATAGCTGCATTTGCTGAGACTGGTCGTACACCATTTCACCTTATTGCGAATGATCACGAGATCATCGATGGTTTTGGTACAGAGTATTCTGGTATGAGATGGGGACTTTTCTTCATCGGTGAGTATGCAAATATGTTCTTTATATCGTTTGTCATTCCTCTACTTTTCTTAGGTGGATATGGAGATGGTAGTCTTTTAGGGGCATTAGGATTACTTGCTAAAATGGCATTTTTCTTCTTTTTCTTCTTGTGGACAAGAGCTGCTTGGCCAGATGTAAGACCAGATCAATTGATGTGGTTATGTTGGAAAGTATTAATGCCAATCGCAGTTTTAAACATCTTAATTACTGCTATAGTATTGATGTAAGGGGGTAATGATGAAAAATGAACAATTTAATAATAGAGATATTTCTAATGAATATTTTAAAGTAGATATCGAAGATTATCCAACTGACCCATGGGGTAAGTTTACAAGAGTAGTAAAAAGAACTTTTAGAGGCGAACTTTTTGTTGGTCTTTGGGTTGTTATGCGTGAGATGATTAAATTTGACACTCATACTATTAGTTATCCTATGGAGAAGATGCCAATAGGTCCACGGTACCGTGCTGTTCATGAGATGAAGAGATTATGGGAATCAGATACTGAAAGATGTATCGGTTGTGGACTTTGTGAGAAAATATGTATATCTAACTGTATCAGAATGGACACTAAAATTGATGAACATTCTCGTAAAGAAGTTAGTGAATATACAATTAATCTAGGTCGTTGTATCTTCTGTGGTTATTGTGCTGAAGTTTGTCCAGAATTAGCTATTACTCACGGTGGTGAGTATGAGAATGCATCTGAACAGAGAGAACATTTTATAGACTATGCTGGTATGTTAACGCCACTAGATAAGATGAAGGCTGGAACTCAAAAAGAGTTTGAAGGCTTTGGTGCTATTACACCACATGAAGATGAGCGTGTTAAAAAAACACCTCTCGCATATTAAGGAGTTTGGGTATGTTTGAAGCGATTGCTTTTTATTTGTTTGCTTTTTTAACAATAACGATGTTTTACATAACTGTAACAACATCACAAGCGTTATATGCTCTAACAGCATTAGCAGCAGGGATGATTTTTATATCAGCATTTTTCTTTATTTTAGGTGCTGACTTTTTAGGTGCGGTACAGATTGTTGTTTATTCTGGTGCTGTAATGGCTCTTTATGCGTTTGGTATGATGTTCTTTCGATCATCTTATTTTCTATCGGTGTGATAGTTGTTTTTAGTAGAGAGAGCCTCCTACTGCAGTTTTTCGCAACTGAAATTTTCCCCACC
>JAQIBW010000144.1 GCA_027858865.1 Sulfurimonas sp.
GACTATTGCTAATGGTGAGAAGAGTAATATCGATGTCAATGCAAATCAACATATGAAAGATGCACAAGCATTAGGTAAGTTAACATTTGAGCAAAAACGTGGTGGACGTGGTTTAGCATGTCTTAGCTGTCACTCTAGTGATGTAATTGGTAGTGTTTTAAGAACACAAGCCCTACCAGACTTGAGTAATAAAGGTGTTGCAGTTGCAGCAACTTGGCCAGCATATAGAATGACTAAATCATCTCTAAGAACTTTACAACGTCGTTTTCAGGGTTGTATGAAAAATGCTTTATTAAAAGTTATCCCTCTTGGTTCACCAGAAATGGTTGCACTTGAAGTTTATCTTACTGATCAAGCCAAGGGTACAGAAATCGCTGTTCCTGGTATTAAAAGATAGGGACACTTAATGGAAATTTCTAGAAGAGACTTTATGCATATTGCAGCAATCTTTGGACTTGGAGCTGCCGCAGGTGGATGTTCTACATCAAGTGTAAAAACACCTGCTCAAATATCTTTAAAAGATATTTATGACTTTAAGTCAACGGGTAACTTTACACTGCTTCATATGTGTGATATTCATGCCCATATTAAACCCCTATATTGGAGAGAGCCGTCTACTTTGATATCTGCTCCAAATTTAGTTGGTACACCAGGTTTTTTATGTGGTGAAGCTTTCTCAAAACATTACGGATTAGAGCCAAGCTCGTTAGATGCTTACTTTGATACACATATGGATTTTGATACATTAGCTAAAAAGTTCGGAAAAATGGGTGGTATTGCCCATATGAAAACATACCTTGATCATGTAAGAGCTGAGCGTGGAAATGACAATGTGTTATTTTTAGATTCTGGAGATACTTGGCAAGGTACAGGTGTTGCACTGAAAACTAGAGGTGAGGCTATCGTTAAAGCTCAAAACTACCTTGGTGTTGATGTAATGGTTGGACACTGGGAATTTACTTATGGTAAACAGCGCGTAAAAGAGCTTATAGAGATGTTAGATGCTAAGTTCATTTCTCAAAATGTTGTTGGTAATGATCCTTTTGCTGATGAGTATGAAGAGCTTATTTTTGAACCATATACTATTGAAGAAAAAGGTGGAGCTAAGATCGGTATTATCGGTCAGTCATTCCCGTTCACTTCAACTGCAAATCCAAGAGAGTTTACTGAGGGTTGGAGTTTTGGTATAAGACCTGAAACACTTCAAGAGTATGTAAATGAGTTAAGAAATGAGCACAAAGTTGATTGTGTTGTTGTTCTTTCTCATGATGGATTTAGTGTTGATCAAGAAGTTGCTCGTATGGTTCATGGTATTGACTTTATTTTAAGTGGACATACTCATGATCCTTCACCTAAGCCTATCACAATTAACGGTACTGTTATCGTTATTGCCGGTAGTCATGGTAAATATGTTGGTCGTTTAGACATAGATGCTAAAGATGGTAAAGTAAATGACTATGAGTACAAACTTGTTCCTATAGCATCTAACATGATTCCGGCAGATCCTGAAGGTGTTAAACTTGTAGATGAGCTATACGCACCATTTGCTAAAGAATTTAATGAAGTTTTAGGTCAAACTAAACATACTTTATATAAAAGAGATACTTTTTTTTCAACTTTTGATCAGCTGATTAATGACGCTATCATGGATGAGATGAAGTGTGACATATCTTTTACTCCTGGTTATAGATGGGGAACTACAGTATTAGCAGGTGATGATATCTTGATGGACAATGTATATGAGATGTGTGGTATCACGTATCCAAATGTATATACCTTTGAACTAAAAGGTGAGAAAATAGCAACACTTTTAGAAGATATTGCAGACAATGTATTTAATGCAAATCCTCTTTATCAACAAGGTGGTGATATGAGTCGTCTTGGCGGTGTGACTTACTCCATTGCTGTAGCAAACAAAGCCGGTGAGAGAATTTCTAAACTTATGATTGGAGGTAAACCTATAGACTTGAGTAAAACATACATAGTTTCATCTTGGGGTGGTAACTTACAAAATGCAGGATCAAATATTCAAGAAGATAAGATTAGAGCAGTTTATGATGTGACTCGTGATTATATTAAGAAACAAAAAGTAGTTGATGTAAGTAATGAAGGTAATGTTACTTTAGTTGATTTTGATTGTGGATGTCCGACAAAGGGATCTCGAAGCTGTTAGTTTAGGCCGATGGTAGCTCCAACTACCATCTAATCTGAGCATGTTAATAATAACAAAGTCAAACGCTTTATTATAACATACTCTAAATTAATAAATAAGGGTAGATAATGAAAAAAAATACAATGATTAAAATTGCTGCAAGCGCAGCTGCACTAATACTTATGAGTACATCAGCTCAAGCTGGTTATACAATGAAGAAAAAAGTAGGTGATGTAGATACTAAGCTTACATTCTTTGGTTTTGCACAACTTGAAGCAGTTGGTGGAGACGGTATGAAGATTAAAGAAGCTGGTTCTGTAGCAAAAGCTGATGCTGATGTTGCTTTTAGAGCACAGCGTATTCGTCTAGGTTGGAAATATGTAGCTGGTAAAGTTCGTGGTAAAGTTTTCTTAGACTTTAATCAAGATCATGATGATGCTGGTAATGGTAGTGATGCAACAGATGGTGCTGCAATGCCAAAAATGATTAAAGATGCGTTTATATCTTATGTATTTGATCCAGCATTTGTTGCTAAACTTGGTCTTATTAAAATGCCTCATGGTATGGGTTTTACTATGCCAGGATGGAATCTTGACATCGCAGAGCGTGGTCTTGATAAGCAGTTAGTTCTAGAAAGAAATACTGGTCTTATGATCTCTGGTCGTGATATCGGTCTTGGGAACAATGGTAAAGTTGATGGTTTTGAGATGGGTCACGAACGTCCATGGAAAGGTTTTGGTTATGATGTTATGATTGCTAATCAGGCAAACAGAAGTGCTGCAGTAGAGTCAATAGAGTTCGGTGGAAATGCATATGCAGTCCGTGGTATGTTTGATTATACTGAGAAACTACACATAGAAGCAGCTTATGCGGTATCAGAAAATGCAGGCGGATTAGATGCTGTAGCTGCTGCATTACCTGCAAATGCTGGTAAAAATGAAGATTACAAATCAGTTAATGTTGGTGTTGATTCTAACTTAGGTGAGTTAAGTTTAAAAGCTGAATATACAACTGGTGATAATATTTTAGGTGTGAAAGATTATAATGAAAAGGTATGGACAGCAACAGCTGGTTATTTTGTACTTCCTTCATTAGAGCTTGTAGGTAAGCATATTTCTGCTGAAGCTGAAGGAAAAACTGGTAATACACACACAACAGAATTAGCAAATACATACCTAGGTTTTAACTATTTCATTTCTTCACCTTACCAAGATATGTCACGTAAGGCAAAAAGAGCAAGAAATCAACATAAAGTTGTATTTAACTACATCATAGCTAGCGGAAATGGAGCAACAGAAGTTGCTGCTGATAAGTGGACTGGTTTGAGTGGTTATAGAGACGACGCATTTATTGTTCAGTACCAATTTAAATTCTAGACTAAATTACTAAAAGGTTATGCTTTGAAATCACTTTTAATATGTGTCGTATTTATTCATTCTCTCCTAGCTTTTGATTATAATCTTAAGCCTGAAAAAGTTAGTGCCGAGACACACTGCTTTTTTGGCTTGCCAGAGGTGATGGATGAGCATAACAACGGTAATATGGTCAACTCCTGTTTTTTTAATATGGGGACCAGCTATCTTGTGATAGATAGTGGTCCTACATACTCATATGCATTCCAAGCATATGAAAAAATGAAAAAAATTAATAATCTCCCAATCTCTTATGTAATTAATACTCATGTTCATGATGATCATTGGCTTGGTAATGCTTACTATGAAGAGTTAGGTGTAAAGATTATAGGTTCAAATGAATTCTCAAACGAGACAAAAGTTGAAATGACTAGAATGCAAAAAAGAATAAGCCCAGATGCTTATGTTAAAACTAGACAAGTTTTTCCTACTATTTTTGTAAATGATGAAAATGTATTGAACATAGATGAAAAAAAAGTTTATATAAAAAGTGTTAATAAAAAAGCTCATACAAATAGTGATCTTTTAATTCACATTCCAGATGGAAAAATTGTTTTTGTTGGGGACTTAGTTTTTAATGACAGACTTCCTTCCATAAGAGATGGAAACCTCAATGGTTGGATAGATAGTCTTGATGAAGTTCGAACTATGGATGTTGATTATATTGTTGGTGGACACGGAGAGATAGTAGATAGAACTTCTATTGACATGACATATAACTACCTAAAAATGCTAAGAGATAGAGTATCTATGCTTATAGAAGATGGTGTAAATATAGCTGATGCTGTAAACATGCTTAAGATGCAAGAGTTTAAAGATGTAAATTTTTATGACTCTATGCATAGACAGAATGTTGAAATAGCATACAGAATGATGGAGTGGGGAAGTGAATAAGATATTATTAGTTT
>JAQIBW010000248.1 GCA_027858865.1 Sulfurimonas sp.
TGAGTTTCAAATTGGAACTAAAGCTATCATTGAGACTGATTTAAAATGTAAAGGTTGTGGAGTTCAGATACATGTAAAAGAGGGAGAAATTATACCAGAATGCCCTAAGTGTGGAGTTAATACTCACTGGAAATTAAAATAAAAAAATAAGGATTATTTATATGTTATTTGGCGGAATTAAACTTAAACATAATGAGACAATAGTTACAAACGATCGCCTAAAAGAACTTGAAGAAAAAGCTAAACTGCTTGAAAATATCTTAGCAGACGATTCAATAGATATAGCAAATATTATTTTTAATAACGCTAAAAATGTAAATGAAGCATCAAAAAAGCGTTTGGGAAGCATCGAGAAAACAAAACAACTCATTGATGGTTTTATATCAAAATCTATAGAGATTAAAGGAATTACACAAAAATCACAAGAAATTGCAGATAAAACTCTTAGCTCTACAACAAAAAGTAGTGAGTATGTTAATAAACTATCAAATACGCTAGAACAAAATCATGAACTAACAAACGAATTTCAAGTAGAGCTAACAGAACTATACTCAAAAATAAATGGGATAAATAGATTAGTTGACTCCATTAAAGATATAGCAGATCAGACAAACTTACTTGCTCTAAATGCAGCGATTGAAGCAGCTCGGGCAGGAGAACATGGGAGAGGCTTTGCAGTTGTAGCTGATGAAGTTAGAAAACTAGCCGATAGTACCAATAAGTCTGCAAATGAAGTTCAAATGGAAATGAATATAATCATGGGAATTTCAAATGATGTGACAGAGCGTCAAGATGGAATGTTAAAAGGTATAGAAGAGAGTGTGTCAATTGCTGAAGATGCTGTAAACATTTTAACTGAGCTTGGGACAAATGCGACGTCTAGTATACAAGAAGTGTCAGTTGCACTAGATTGTATAGATAAACAACTTGAAGATTCTCAAACTATTAAAAATGATATGAATACTGTTGTTGAAGATACAAAAAAAGCCATTGAAGGCTCTTGTAAAAATATGGATTTGACAAAAGAGCTTATTTTAAAATTAAAGTATTAACTTGAAATTTATACTATCTTTACTTCTGCTATCAAATCTGCTTTTAGCTACTAAAATTGAGCTAGAAATCTTAGGTTCTGGTGGTCCTGAGCTTGATGGTAGAGCCAGTACATCTTACCTGCTTTGGATAGACAATGAGGCTAAACTCATAGTCGATATGGGAAGTGGTTCTATGCTTCGTTTTGAGCAAAGTTCTGCAAAGTTAGAGAGTCTAGATGCAGTTGTTCTAACTCATCTTCACATAGATCACAGTGTAGATTTACCATCATTCGTAAAGGCTGGTTTTTTTAGTAGTCGTTCTAAAAGCTTAGAAATAATCGCACCTTTTGGGAATGACTTTTTTCCATCAATAGATGAATATTTAAACTCTCTCTTTGGCTCCAATGGAGCCTACAAATATATGCAAGATGTATTAAGTCCCCAGAGTGATTCATTTCAGATTATTCCTGTCGAGATTAACTCTAAAACTATTACCAGTAAGAAGTATGAAAAATTTACTCTAAAACTCATAAGCGTACATCATGGCATAGTTCCAGCTCTTGCACTGCGAATTGATGTAGGAAATAAAAGTATAATCATTAGTGGAGACACCAATAACAAAGATAAGAACATACAAAAGATAGCAAAAGATGCAGATATATTTATTGCCCATCATGCGATAAGCGAGCACTCAGGTAAATTTGCAAAACAACTTCATATGTCTCCATCTATCATCGCAGATATTGCCAGAGATGCAAAGGTAAAAAAAGTTGTTTTAACTCATAGAATGAATCGCACACGAACAAAAGAAAAAGAGAGTTTAAAGATTATAAAAAAAGTTTTTAAAGGTGAAGTTATTTTTGCAGAGGATAGGATGAGATTAAAACTCTAAAAAGAGTTTTAATGTCTCGTTGTACTATTTAGAACCACACTTACCAGAGCCACATTTCATAGCTTTCTTTTCATCTTTTTTCTCACCACCACATTTAGCAGCATCTTTTTTCTCAGCTCCACACTTAGCAGCCGCTTTTTTCTCACCACCACATTTAGCAGTATCTTTTTTCATCGAGCTTCCACATTTACCTGCTCCACATTTCATAGCTTCTGCTGCACTCGCTGTAGTAGCGCCTAGACCTAGGAATAACATTGCACCTAAAAGAAGTGTTGCTAAGTTAAATTTTTTCATTTAGAACCCTTTAAATTAATTTGAAACAATTGTATCACAAATATAAATAATAGTTATGTATTGTATGTTACATAACTTTAATGTTTAAGTGTAAACTAACAAATCTCTATTTGTAGCCTAGATAACTTTACTATGCCATTCTTCTCAAAAGCTTTTAGTATTCTGCTCACTACTTCACGCGAAGTTCCTAAGATATCTCCTAGCTCTTCGTGAGATATTCGTATTTTTTCATTATCTTGAGTCTGTAACCAGTGTAAAAGACGAGTATCAAGTGATGAAAATCTAATCTCTTCAATCATAGATGCCATAGAATCTAGACGTTTTGCATACTGGTCAAATACATAGCGTTGAAACTCTTTATCTTCTATAAAAAGTCTAGCTATAAGCTCAGCAGGGATATCATAACCCTCCAGTTCCGTCTCTGCAATTGCTGTTCCTACCGCTGGAGCACTGTTATATGAACTTGTAAAGTTTACATTACACTGTTCTCCTTTTTCAAAGTAATATAAGAGTACACTCTGCCCTTTTTCATGCTGACGAACAACACGAACACGACCCTTTGTTAAAAACAAAATATCGGTACATATATCACCTTGTGAATATAATTGAATTCCTGAAGGTACTTTGATAAACGTCGAAGCGGCTAAAAGTTCCTCTTGAGTCTCTTTTTTCAGCTTATTAAAAAAATCAAATTCTTGCACGAGGTAATCCTTTTGAGAGAATATATATCTTTTAGTATATCCAAAAAGTACAAGATTATTGATGTATAACAATATCAGCACTTTAGAGGCTTTATCATATGTTTTAGATAAACTTACCACATCTATAAAAAATAAAGAAGGTATTTTTCAAATGAAACAAAGAGTCTTACTTATACACGGATGGGGAGGGAGTAATCATCCTCATTGGCAAAGCTGGTTAGCTGCAGAACTTGCCAAAGATTATGGATGTGTCAGTTTTTTAAAACTTTCAAACTTTGAATTTCCAAATAAAGATGTCTGGAAACAAGAACTTATAAAAGAGTTAGGTGATTTTAATCCGACTATAGTTATTTGTCATTCACTTGCAAATACCCTTTGGTTTCATCTGTGCAATGAGGAAAAGATAGCAGATGTTGAGAAACTATTTTTAGTAGCACCTCCAAGTCTAAATTCTAATATAGATGAGTTAGAAAACTTTTTTCCGGTAACAGTTCCTAAAAATCTTCATGCAAAAGAAGTTCTGCTTGTCTGTTCTACAAATGATCCATACATGAAACTTGAAGATGCTAAGTTGCTGCAAAAAGAGCTTAACGTAGAAATGAAAATCTTAGAAGATGCAGGACACATAAATGCCGACAGCGGGTTTGGTCCTTGGCCTTGGATATTAGATAAGTTAAAATAGATATAATATTAATGAAATAAAAAGGGATTTTAAATTATGAACGATACAGTAGAAGAATTAGAGTCAGAACTGCAAGAAGTTTTACTAAATATAGACAATATCGCAGCAAGAGTTGTAACAAAAGAGCTAGATGCTTATGAAGGTTTCATGGAATCAGAGAAGTGGAAAAACAGAGTTGTTGAGATTGGTTACGCCTTAAAAGAAAAAGGTATAGACATTACAACAAGAACTGAATAAATATTTTTGTGCTATAATTAGCGAATATACAGTAAAGGAGTTGTTATGAATGTGACTCAGTACACGTTTCAATCACCTTACTCTAGTCCAGTTCAAGTTGGAAGGCCTGACCCTAGTTCAAAGAAAGAGACTTCCTCCCAACTAGACACTTCTGGGCTTATTAAAAGTACAAATACTTCTGTTGGTGATGCCAAAAGTTTTCAAGCTACTCAAACTAAAGAAGTTGAACCTACAGTTGATTCTGGTAGTACCTTAGACATATATGCCTAAGCCGACGCTTTACTTTCTTAGATCTTCTGAGCAGAAAATTACAACAGATATGCTTCGCTATGCAATGCGTTTAGATGAACTAAACTATTCCCTAGCCGATTTCCCTGCACTAAAAATCCATGAAAAATTTTATGGTCTATCTACAAAAGACTTAGGACTCTACTCTCTAGTTGAAAACAAGATATCCGGTGCTGTGTGGATACGTCTTTTAAAACCTGAAGATGCTGCTATGGGTTATGTAGATGCAGAGACACCTATACTAAATATAGCGGTCATTCCAGAGCTTAGAGAAAAAGGAATCGGCTCAGCTATGCTTAGTCAGTTTTTACAAGAAGCCGGTGCGGTTTTTGAGCAGATAAGCCTAAGTGTTTTACAAGACTCTAAAGCTGTAAAACTTTTTGAGAAGTTTGGCTTTGGTAAAGTAGAAGCATCTGAGGGTAAAAGTCCTATTGATGGAAGTAAGGTCTTTACGATGCTAAAAAAACTAGAGATAAAAGAAGTAGTCAGACCAACTGATGGATATGATCCAAGAAGATGGATGGACTAACTTTTTAAATATCTAAGTCATCAAAAAACTCATCTGCTGATAGTGGTTTATTGCTCTCATCTTCCATGGGTTTTTGCTGTAAGCTTAGTGCTTGATAAGCCAAGTACATGTTTAAAGCCTCAGTAAGCATTCTTTGTTTATCTTTACCTGTCTGAGCGGACAATATATCTAACTCTTGGATAAGTTCTAAGGGTATGTCAAAGGTTATTGTTTCTACTTTTTCATTCATAATTAATTCTTTATTTTTTTTGATTGTACAATTATAGCCATCTTCACATTATTGCTGTATAATTTCAAAAACAAACCAAAGGCTTCTCTCATGGCAAAGCATCCAACTCTCTTAGAACAATTTCGCTCTTTTTACTTTCAAAACAACCCTCAAGATATGGAACAAGCCATAAAGTACTTTTCTGTATTTGGCGGAATGAGCTGGAGTGTTGATATGGATGTGCCTCTTGAAGAGCTAATAGAGAGCAAAGTTTTAAACAACTATAAATATATTCACGCTGATATAACAAAGATAACTGAGAGCGATAGACATTCTCACTTGCTTCTAAGTGGCATCGCTATGGGAGACCGTAGAACTCACTCTGCTCTAAAGAAAGCCCGCATGTCAAGATCTGATGGTGAATACGCTTTAGAGAATCTTTATGACCGTGGTATGTTACAAGCTGAATACTCTTTGGAGTCTCCACCAAACTCCCAAGACAACATAGATGAAAAACTAAACTTCACTCTACCCTTTATACGTTTTTGGTTCTCTTTTATATCTCCTTTTTTCAAGGGCATTAAAGAGGGTGATTACAAAGAAGCTAAAGAAAGGTTTAGTAACCGTGAACAAGAGTTCTCTGAGCTAATCTTTACAAAACTGGCAATGGAAGTTATGAAAAAAAGTTTTAAAGAAGACCCTATTACAGAGATAGGAAGTTACTGGGACAGAAATACCGAGATAGATATCTTGGCAAAAACAAAGTCTGGCAAAATTATTGCGGGCATCTGTAAAAACTCCAACTCTAAAGCAAAAAAAACTGAACTTACAAAACTAAAAGAGCAATGCGAAAAGGCTGAACTAACGGCTGATATCAATGTTGTCATCTCAAAGAACGGTTTCTCAAACGAGCTTAAAACTCTAAAAGGTGCAGACTTAAGACTATTTGCTCTTAAAAACTTCAAAAGCCTAGTAGAAGATCTTTATGATGAAGACTTCATAGAGTGTACAGGAAAAAGATACTAGTCGATGAAAAGAAAAGTTGCTTACCAAGGCGTAAAAGGCGCTTACTCTCACTTAGCCTGTTATCACCAATATCCTGAGTATGAAGCAATAGCATGTAAATCATTTGATGACACTATGTACCTAGTAGAAGAAGGTGAGGCTGACGTAGCAATGATACCTATGGAAAACTCGACAGCCGGAAGAGTTGAAGAGATTTACAGACTTATACCAAAGATGAAGCTCTACATCGTCAACGAGCACTATGAACCAGTAAACCACTGTCTGCTTGCTCTACCCGGATCAAAGATAAAAGATATAAAAAGTGTTTCATCACATCCACAAGCATTGGCTCAATGTAAAGACCACATAAAAAAGTACGCGCTTGATGCTATAGCCAAGTTTGATACAGCAGGTTCGGCAGAAGAGCTTATAAAGATGCAAGACAAAACACACTCTGCTATAGCATCTAGCTTAGCGGCAGAGATTTATGATTTAGAGATTTTAGAAGAGTCATTTCAAGATTTAAAGAACAATACTACTCGTTTTCTTATTCTCTCTAAAGAGCATATCATCCCTATTTTTGATGAGACGAAAAAGTACATCACTTCTATCATCTTTGAAGTAAGAAATATACCTGCCGCACTTTACAAAGTCCTAGGCGGTTTTGCGACAAACAGTGTAAATATCATCAAAATAGAAAGCTACTCAGGTAGTGGAACTCTTACACTTTCTCAGTTTCACATCGACATCGACGGTCATCCGGATGAAGCAAATGTCAAACTTGCACTTGAGGAGTTAGCCTACTTTGCCAACACAGTAAAAATGCTCGGAACTTATATACCTCACTCTATGAGAGAGAACTTACGAGCATAATTTAACCCTCATACGTCAAGATAGGTAACAATTATTTCAGGTACACTTGCTTAAAGTGATATGAAAATGACAGAAGAAAAATTTATCCATGATAGTAAAACTGTTTTAAAATTTATCCAATGCTACTGCGATAATGAGCATTCTAAAAATAAAAGAAACCAAAACGCTATCAAACTAAACTACAATCATAAAGACTTGAGTGAAGCGATACACTTCAACTTGTGTGAAAAGTGTGAAGAGACGCTTAACTACTCATACGTCAAACTTCAAGAATGTCCTCATGATGAAAAACCAAGCTGTAGAAAATGTCCAAAACCATGCTATGATAAACCAGAGTGGAAACATCTGGCAAAAGTTATGAGATACAGTGGGCTAAGACTAGGTATACTTAAGATAAGAAAAAAACTCTTCGGTCGCTTTGAGAAGAGTGCTTAAAATATAAATTAACCAAAAAAATATAAAAGTTGTGTATAATTACACAAAGGACATAGATGCCAACAATATTGAAAATAGATGGATATAGATTTTTCTTCTTTAGTGATGAACATAATCCACAACACATTCATATTGAAAAGGCAGATGTTTACGCAAGAATAGAGCTAGATACTCTCAAAGTAACCGATAGCTATAATCTAAACTCAAAAGAGTTGAAAAAATTGCTTAAACTTGTCTCGCAGAACACATCAAAACTACAAGGAGCTTGGAATGAGTACTTTAAACAATAGAATCTTAATCAAATCAGTCGGATTTGGAGATGTGAAAATGTATATAGAACTTAATTCTGGCAGAGTTTTGAGTGTACCTTATACTTATACTTCAAGATTAAAAAATGCTACTCTAGATGAGTTAAAAGATTATAAACTTATTGCGAATGGCATCGGCATACACTTCCAAAAGATAGATGAAGATATCTCAGTAGAGGGCATCATAAGAGATTTCGGAAATGAAACAAAAAGAATCAACATCTCAGTAAGAGCAGATTTTTTAGATAAAGCAGATATGTATGCAAAAGAGCATCACCTAAGTCGTTCGGCACTGATAGAAAAAGCTACTTTGGAATATATTGCTTAAAAACAGATATCTTTTAGTAATTCTTTATATTTACACTCCTAAATATAGTTTTTAATTTAAGTCTACAAGCAAAAACATCTTATATGTTTTTCTCAATATATTAATGAAATATTTATTAATTATCACAACAATATTGTTGTGATATTGAAATACTATTAAAGAGATTTTGGTGGAGATATTCTACATTATTTTCAACCTACATCAGCAAAAGAGTATCCAATAACACATGATATCGTTGAGTTTTACCAAAAATATCAGGATAAAATATTGAGTAGTCTAATTTCTGAATTTATCATTCAAGAGTTTGGTTCGATGGTTTATAGTGACACAGATGGCAATACCTATTTTATTTTTGAAGAATCTGATTTTTTAGTCTTAATAAAAATAATATAGATTTTCCTCTTCAAGAAAATGAACTTAATTCTTTTATAAAAAATATTTATAAAATGCAAGATGAAGAGGATAGCAATACTTCAGAATCATTTCAAAGTGAATATATAAAAATTTTAAATCAAATAATTAAGCCATTAGCTAGAGTAGATGTTAAACATATATTTCATATTTTGTTAAATAATAAACTTTATGAAGAATATAAGAGGTTGTCAGAAGTTAGGTTAAATAAAGATGTTGTGACACAAGATGACTTATTTTTAACTCAACTATATATGAAAATTTCTGGACAACCACAAATTAGTTTTATGGATAATATAGAAGATAAAAAAATCTTTATCTTTTCAGACAAAACAGAAGCTTTACTAAATCAAAGTCCATATGAATGGATTGAGAAAAATAAGCAATATAATTATGAACTTTTAGATTTAAAAGAAATTTTTAAATTAAAAGCAAGTCAAAAATATAAAAGAAACAATAAAGATATATCAACTGTTGAAATTGGAGATAGGTATGAAAAGTTTTGTATAGAATGGCTTAAAAATAGATGATATTCAAATTTTGAACAAATTGGT
>JAQIBW010000003.1 GCA_027858865.1 Sulfurimonas sp.
GTAAAAACTCAAATAACATTTTTGTAACTTTTATAGAAATAAGTATTGACAAATTATTTGAAAATATCACTTTCCATGACCTTAGCGGAGCATGTAACGCTATCGTAGTTGTTTTAGATGCTCATGGTAAACTCATAGATATGAATGAATGTTTTTTAAACCTTGTAGGCATGGAAAAAGAAGAAGTATATAAAAAATCTTTTTTTGAGACTTTCATCCCCGGTGATGTTAAAGTATTAAATAATTATTTAACAAGATTGATGACTAAAGAATCCCCTCATCAACAGTTTGTGACGCCAATGAAAGGATTAAACAATGAGATTTACAGAATTAATTGGCAAGTATCAAAAGTTGTAAAACAAAACCAAAATTTCATTATTGCAGTTGGAAGTGACATAAGTAAATTTGTTCAACAAAACAGTAATCTTAAAAAACAGATTCAAAGCATAAAAGTAGGGTTTGATTATTTTCCATTTGGCATTGGATATATGAATGCAAAGGGAGAATTTATAAAGATGAACACCAGCTTTTTAAAAATGTTTCGTATTAAGGATGAAATAAACAAAATTGGATTTGACCAGATTCCAGTATTTAAAAATAGTATAGGATTTCTTAAGATGCAAGAACATATAAAACTCATTAAAGAGATGAGTTATAAAGTTGATCATATTATTAAGGGTGAAGCTGTAAAACTCAAGATAAATATTAAAATGCTGAGTGGAAAACAAGAAGCCTCAAAGTTTTATATTATAGTTGCTCAAAAAGTTACAAACTAGTAAGGTATAATTTCATTTATGGCTAATATAATTCTAAATAAAAATAATTTTTTTAACAATCTTGATAAAATCACAAAGCGTACTAAAACTAAAGATAAAATAGCAATAGTCTTAAAAGATAATGCCTATGGACACGGACTCGTAGAGATGGCATCTCTTGCAAAAGAGTATGGTGTCAAAAAAGCTGTAGTACGAACTAATGACGAAGCGCAGAGTATAGAAAATCTTTTTGAATATATTTTGGTTCTTGGTGATATCCCTGAGATACCAAGTAGTACAATTAGATATACGATTAATGATATTAATAGCATTTATAAATTCCCAAAAGATACATTAGTAGAGCTAAAGGTTGATACAGGAATGCATCGCAATGGCATCTCAATGAACGAGCTTCATGATGCATTTATAAAAATCAAAGAGTCCGGACTTATTTTAGAAGCAGTTTTTACTCACCACAGATCAGCGGATGAACTTACAAGTGAATGGTTTTGGCAAAATGATAATTTTAAAAAAGTAAAAAAAGAAGCAAAATACTTAGCACAAGAATTTGGCTTATCTCCACTTAGATTTCACTCTGCAAACTCGGCATCTCTTTTTAGAACTGAGTCTTTTGATGAAGATATGGCAAGAGTGGGCATAGCTTGCTATGGCTGTTTAGAAGGGTTTGAAGAACTCTCTCCGGTACTATCGTTATATGCGGATAAGCTTTCATCAAGAGAGATTACAAAGGGTGAAAAAGTTGGATATGGCGGTACCTTTGTAGTAAATGAGAATTGTGTTGTGTCTAACTATAACTTTGGTTATGGCGATGGTTTTTTGAGAAATTCTTCTAATAACTTTGTTACTTCAAACGGAGTAAAACAGGTAGGTAGGATTTCTATGGACAATAGTTCATTTCTTAGTGACGACGAGAATCTTTTGATCTTCAACAACGCAGTAGATGCAGCAAAGTCTGCGGGAACAATAAGTTATGAAGTCTTAACATCGCTAAAAGCCTCTCTAAAAAGAGATATTATTTAGTTTTTTTCTTCTATCTTTGATATATAATCTGCAAGGATTCTTATATCATCGCTAGATAAATCAACAATTATTCCCTTCATTAAAAAGCCAAATCTATGTCTGTCTCGTTTGCCTTTTTGATAAAGAGTAAGAGCTTCAATCAAATCTTTTTTACTATAGTGTGCGATGATGTCAGATTTTGTTAAAGCAGCTATTTCTGCTCTCAACCCATGACATCTTTGGCATCTTTGAAATATGACTTTTGCTATTTCATTCTCTACTTTTGTATTTGGTATATCTTTTAGAATTTTTGTCTTGTTTTCACACCCACTTAAGATAAATATAGAGATAAATATTAAAACTAAACGCATAACTTTTCTCCATTAACTTAGTTTATGAGAAAAGGTATCACATTTTTTATAAATATAAGATAACATAATACAATTAGGGTAGAATTCTTCTACTCTGCCAGTATCTGCTTTTCCAGTATGGGTTGCTTAAACTGGATATGCTGACTCCATTTTTTTGAGAAGTATGCAAAAACTTGTCTTTTT
>JAQIBW010000223.1 GCA_027858865.1 Sulfurimonas sp.
ATCTTACTTGCCATAATTATCGCTATCTTTGCTGGATGTTCAGCTCCAAAACCAGAACAAGCACCAAGCTGGTATACAAATCCACCAAAAGATTATAAAAACTTCTACGAGGTTGCGGCTGCTAGTGATGAAACAAAAGTAAAGAGTGTTGCTATTAATACTCTAAGACAAAACATAATCAGAGATTTAGACGCTTCATTTAAAGCTCAAAACCATAGACTGATTCCACAAGAAGATATGCTTATAGAGATTAAAAGTGCTAACTCGCATCTTGCAAACACACTATCTATGAGAAGTGTAAAAGTAGAAAAAACTGAGATTTTTAACGGTCAAACACTTATGCTCATCTCAATTCCAAGAGTAGCGTTATTTAAGAAAGTTCAAGATGATCTAACTAGTAAAATTGGAAGCTTAAAAAAACTATACAATTCTCATAATGACACTATCGATATAAGGAGATATGTCTATATCAAACCTCTAGTATCTCAATATGCTTATCTAGCATCCAGAACTGCTTTTGCACAGATCAGCATCTCTACATATAGCCCAAATGACAACTTTAGACTGCTACAAGAGATTTATGATGAATACAACAAGCTAAAATCTAGCATAAACTTCTATATATTAAGTGATGGGAATTCAAGGCTTTATACAAACTCTATAAAAAAAGCAATTCAAAAAGATGGCCTTGAAGTTGTAAATAAAGCTAAAGATTCTCACACTCTAAAACTGCTAATAAGCTCAAAAACAGAAAATACAAAAGAGTATACTTTTAACGTTAGTAAAAATTTAGTTAAATTCACTACACTAGATACCAAGAAAAATAAACTTATTTTTAGACAGCATACTTTTATCGGTAAGTCTAGAAGAAGTCATAAAGATGCAAAACTTCAAACAATTAGTCATATTAACACAAAAATAAAGCAATTAGGAATATTTGACTTCATTGGTCTTCAAAGTAAATAGATTTGATAGTTGATAAATATTATTTAAGATTACTCATAGTATAATAAAATATATTTCAAAAGGAGATCATATGATCAAAACTTTATCGTCAATAGCGTTAGCAGGTTTAATAGCTGCATCAATTACAGGATGTGGTGGTGCAGCGCCAGCACCAGCAGAAGTGGAATTTGATAACCGTTGTAAACAAGAAAATGTTTTAGCTCCTAAATGGACTTGTATTCCTATGGTTGAGGGTGCTTACGCTGGTGTAGGTATTGCTCAAAAGAGTGCTGCAGGTATGGGTCATATGAGAAGAGTTGCTTTAGCTAACGGTCGTTCTGACTTAGCTCAGCAAATCAAATCTCAAGTAAAAGATAAAGTTGAGACTTTCACTCGTACAACGGGTGTTGCTGAAGGCGAAACTGTAGATCAAGTAAACACTGCTGTTTCTAAGCAAATTGCAAAAGTAGATTTACAAGGGTCAAAAGGTGTTGACGCTTGGACTTCTCCATCAGGTTCTCTTTACATGCTAGTTACTGTTCCAGAAGCTACTGTAAATGGTGAGGTTAAAGCTGCGATTAAAACTAGTTTTAAAAATGATAATGCTCTTTGGCAACAATTTCAATCTAAAAATGCTTTAGAAGGTTTAGACAAAGAATTCCCAACTGACTAATGAGTAGATTCCTTAGCTCTGTATTTCTAGTACTATTTGTTTTTGCAGGTTGTAACTCACAGCCTGTGCCAAAAGTCAGCACTACTCCATCTTGGATTTTTAATCCAAATCAAAGTGGAAAAAATGGTGCGGTTGGTAGTTCAATGCGAACTTATGACCAAAAAACATCTACGCAAAGAAAACTTGCAATTACTCGAGCTCTTGATGAACTCTCACTCCAACGTGGAGTTAAAGTTGAGATGAGATTGACTAAACAGGAGAGTTACAAAAATGGCAATGGAAGCACTCAGATGAATATCGATGCTAATTACCAAACAAAAAATACTATAACTGCTCATATAGAAGAAATTTACCAAGATAAAGTCTCCGGTGAGCTTTTTATATGGATGGTAATGGACTAAAAAAAGTTCTCTCTTCATGAGAGAATTTATCAATGCTATATTTTATCCCCTCTAAATTAGATATAATTCCATAAATATTTCTACCTCTATATATATAACAAGGCTCTCATCATGAAAAAAATCGCAATTATCGGTCGTCCAAATGTTGGAAAAAGCTCTCTTTTTAATCGTTTAGTTAAAAAACGAGATGCTATTACATCTGACTTAGCTGGAACAACCAGAGATGTAAAACGTAAAACTACTATTATTCTTAATAAAGAAGTTCAACTTTTAGATACTGGTGGATTAGACAAAGGCTGCGAGCTTTTTGACAAGATAAAAGAGATGTCTCTAAAGGCTGCATACAAAGCAGACATAATTTTATATATGGTTGATGGAAAAGGTCTACCAGAAGATGAAGATAAAAAACTCTTTTATGAACTTCAGGCAATGGGCAAAGATATGGCTCTTGTTGTAAATAAGATAGACAACGATAAGATGAAAGAAAAACTTTGGGACTTCTATGAATTTGGTACAGATGCCATCTTTGGAATTTCCGTTGCACACAACAGAAATACTGTTGAACTTCTTGATTGGATAGCTTCTAAAATTCCTGATAGTGATATCGTTAAAGAGCAAGACGAAGAAGAAGATGAAGATATTCAAGTAATAGAACCAGAAATAAATGATGAAGACTTCTTTGCAAATCATAACCACAATAATGAAGAGGATGATGGATTTACTTACTGGGATGATGATGAAATGGATGGTGTGGTTATTGATGATACTATCTTTGGAAATAATGACCGTATTAAAGAGTTTAATGAAGAGGATATTAATCACATTAAAATTGCGATTATTGGTCGTACAAATGTTGGGAAAAGTTCACTTTTAAATGCTCTTCTTGGAGAAGAACGTTCTGTTGTTAGTTCAGTTGCAGGAACAACAATCGATCCTATTGATGAAACAGTTCAATATAAAGATAAGCAGATAACGTTTGTAGATACTGCCGGTCTTCGTCGTCGTGGTAAGATTTTAGGGATTGAAAAGTATGCTCTAATGCGAACAACTGAGATGCTAGATAATTCTAATATGGCTCTAATAGTTCTAGATGCAAGTGAGCCTTTTTTAGATTTAGATGAGAAAATTGCCGGACTTGTTGATAGCAATAGATTAGCTTCTATTATTGTTTTAAACAAGTGGGATATAGCTAAAAGAGAAGACCATGATAAAATCATAAGAGAGATTCGTGATAGATTTAAGTTTTTAGCTTATGCACCAATTATCACTCTCTCTGCAAAGTCACACCTAAGAGTTGATAAACTTCACGATATGATTTTAGAAATAAATGAAAACTACTCTCAAAGAATTCCAACTTCAAAAATAAATGAAGTAATTGAGCTTGCACTTCGTCGTCACACTCTTCCAAGTGTTAGTGGGCAAGTTATTCGCATCTACTATGCAACTCAATATGAGACAAGACCACCAAAAATAGCTATTGTTATGAATAAACCAAGTGGACTTCACTTTACGTATAGAAGATATCTTACCAATAAACTAAGAGAAGCATTTAACTTTACTGGAACACCTGTTCTGTTTAAAGCTAAGAAACGCGGAGAAAAATAATGCCCTTATCTCCAGTGAAAGGAATATTTTCGTAGAAAATGTTCGCTGTAACTGATAAAGAGATAAGGGTACTTTGAGCGTATGGTACTTACAGGCTTTTGGAACTGAGGCTTTAGCCTCGGATTTAGGCTTAACAGTGTAATAGGCGAGACTGAAGCCTCACTTCCGAGTTGTTAAGTTAGAATGGCTTAAATACAACCATCGCTACTATTATAAGCATTAGTATAGTTGGAACTTCATTATAAACTCTAAAAAATTTACCACTTTTTGTACATCTATCTTCTAAAAACTCTTTTCTGTACTTATCCATTGAATAAAAATATATAACTAACAACACTACAAAAGAGATTTTAGTATGAAGCCAGCCATTACCGGCAAAACCATACGCGTAGCTAAGATATGCTCCTGTGATGATTGTTGCCCACATAGATGGAACACCTATGTATTTAAAAAGTTTCATCTCTTGAATTTTTACAACTTCAACAAAACCGGCATTGTCTATATGTTCTGCATGATAAACAAAGAGTCTTGGCAAGTAAAAAAGAACTGCGAACCAAGATATAAAGGAAAGTACATGAAACCAAAGAACCCAATTGTACATATTTTATCCTTTAAAAGTTTTTTTCTAAAGCAAAGGTATAGTAGTTAGATCCACCCTTATCAACATTGTTAATCAAACCAAAAACACCTGAACGATGTTTTACGGCAAAACCAAGATAAGTATCTTTTAACGGTTCATATCTAACCAATCTACCAATATCAAAATCTACACTAAAATCTATGTAGTTTAAAAATTTCGAGTTATTATCACTATTTTGAATCGCTTCTTGTTTTTCATAGTATAAGATACTACTTGTGTATGATCCACCTTCACCAAAACCAAGTCTGACTCTATTACTTAAAAAATCTATATTCCAATAAACTTTAACATATAGAGTCGCTTCATATATATCATCTTGTAATCCAGCCTCATCAAAATAAGAGAGACCACCTTTTACGTAAAAATCTAGAGGTAAATCAAATGCTTCTCTTTTTAGAAGATACCCTCCATCAAGTGCAGTAACCTTTAAATCTTCTGGATATGACTTTACATTTAAAAATAAAACTTCACCAAAATCACTATTTGTAACTGGTCCATGTGCAATTCTAAGTGAGTAATTATTATCTGCACTTAAATTTAAAAACAAAAATAGTAAAACTAAGTATTTCAAAAATATTTCCTAATAAGGGTATGTTGGAGAGTTTTGTACACCCAAAAATGGGTGTACATTAGTTGGAGAGTTTTTACTATACGTCAAGAGTTTCTAAATCTTTAACAGAAGTGTTTTTGTGATCAACAACTTTTGTATGCAGACGACGAAGTGCTTTAGAAGCTCTGTCAATTGCTAAGTCAATTGCAGCATCTAGATTATCATCAGTTTGATTAATAATTACTGGTTCACAGTGAGCGATATGAATATCAAACTCAATTGATACACCTTTTTTTTCAGCTTTAATGTTAACATTTACAGTTGTAATGTCTAATGTGTATTTTGAAAATCCATCAATTGCAGACTCAATGTGAGCTCTAATGTTGTCGTGAAGTGTAATATCTTTTGCGCGAATTTGTACGTTCATAATAAATCCTTTAAATGAGTGGCTTCTAGCTACTCTATATATACTTTAAATAATAACAGAATAAAGCTGAGATTGGTATAATACTTCAAAAATATTTAGGATTTTAACAGATGAGAGTATTTACAGGTATCCAGCCCTCAGGAGATTTACATATTGGAAACTATTTTGGCTCTATAAAGCAGATGGTTGACGCGCAAAAAGACAGTGACACTTTTGCTTTTATTGCAAATTATCACGCAATGACTAGCGGAGGCAAAGATTTATCTAAACTAACTATGCAGTGCGCAACTGATTTTTTAGCGTTAGGGATAGATCCGAAAAAATCAACATTCTGGATTCAATCAGATGTCAAAGAAGTTTTAGAGTTATACTGGATACTATCATCGTTTACTCCTATGGGTCTATTAGAACGTGCTCATAGCTTTAAAGACAAGACAGCCAAAGGTATTCCTGCTAATCACTCACTTTTCTCCTACCCTGTTCTTATGGCCGCAGATATTTTACTTTTTGGTTCAGAAGTTATTCCAGTTGGAAAAGATCAGATACAACACGTTGAAATAGCTAGGGATATAGCTACAAAGTTTAACAATCAATATGGAGATATCCTAGTAATGCCGGAATTTCGTATTCAAGAAGAAGTTCAAACTGTTCCAGGAATCGATGGACAAAAAATGTCTAAAAGTTACGGAAACATTGTGAACATTTTTGGTGAAGAAAAAAAACAGATGAAAACAATCAAAAAAATTGTTACAGAGAATGTTGCGATGGAAGAGCCAAAAGAGTTTGAGAACTGTAACGTTTACAATATGGCTAAACTATTCTTAGAAGGTGATAATCTAATAGAGCTTCAAGAGCGATATAAAAAAGGTGGAGAAGGTCATGGCCACTTTAAGATCTACCTTGGTGAAGTAATGTGGGAGTATTTTAGAGAATTTAGAGAAAAACGTGAGTACTACGAAAAGAATCAAGATGAAGTTAGAGAGATTTTAAAAGTTGGTGCTGATAAAGCAAGAGCAGAAGCAATGCCTATGATTGAAAAAATCAGAAGCGTTACCGGAATCGCCTACTAAGACTATCCCCTCTTATTTAAGTTGTAGATTTTTAAATGTTATTAAACTCTTTTTAGACCAAATAGCCTCTTTAAGATCTAAGATAGACCTTACTTCCTCGTTGACTAAACGATAATAAACTTTCACATTAACACTAGTAGCACCGGCTACATTTTTAACTTTTAATACTTTTTTACCAAAAGCAGGAATGCTCATATCTTGGGAGGCTTCTATTGCCAAGTGAGGAATTGTTGCTTTTGCCCTTCTTCTTTTATAATGTCTAGTCAAAGAGATAGACTTGCTATCTATCTCTTTATTATCCTTTTTGTAAGAAATATCTACAATCAACTCTCTTGAGCCAAAACCACTAGGAATATTATGTGGTTGTGGATTTTTAAGTACTACAATGATATCACTATCTTTTTGCCAAATACTAAGAGCTAAAACATCTCTCCATATATCAGATACATGTGCACCAGGGAATGTGTGTGTTCTGATATCTCTCTTTTTTGCTTTACCATCATTGAGTCTTAGAGTAGCAGCTACACCTGAGACTTTAGACCCCATATGACAATCAACGCAGCCTTTGTCACTTTTTTTATATTCACTTTGCATATCTGTAAATACTAATCCTTTTACAGATTTATCATTAGCGTGACATACAAAACATAATTGATCGGATTTTTTATCCATAAAGTCACGGTACTCAGTCTTATGATAGGGTGATGCAGCATCACTAAACGGTCCAACCATAGTTCCGGACTTTGTCCAAGAAACACGATTCATACCTCTGTGGGAGCTATCTCTACCCTCATATATCTTATCTATGTTATGACATACTACACAGTTGATACCCTCACTTATAGCACTATTATGGGTTGCTTTATTTACTTTTGAGCCTTTATCCAACTTCATCAAGACTTTAATTTCATAACTAAGGTCTGTGCTTGTTACGGAGATTCTTGGATTATGACAGGTTGCACACTCTACTTTTACACTGTTTAAACTTTTTCTAGTTTTTCTGGCAACATATTTTAATGTCGCTCTAAAGTATTCATCTTTTAAATAATGACTTTTTGAGTGCCAAGATTCTTCCCAGTCTTTTACGATTTGTAAATGACAAGATTTGCATTTTTGTGATGTTTGATACTCTTCTGAGACTTCTACTACTTTTGCGGCACTTAAGGCTATTACTATTGTAACAATAATTAAAAAAAATCTCATTTTGTTTCTTCCTATTTAGTATGTCTCATGAATATGGCAAAATACTAACAGAAAAAAGCTGAAAGTGGCATTATTGTGACAAAAACTTACCTTTGTTTGTCTAACCAAACCATTAAACCCTTTTGAGCATGTAGTCTATTTTCTGCTTCATTAAAAACTATTTCTGAATGCTTTTCAAAAACTGCTTCACTAACTTCTAAACCTCTATAAGCTGGTAAACAGTGAAGAAATTTAGCATCTTTAGTAGCAAGCATCATCATCTTATCATCAACCATGAAGCCTTTGAAAATTTCGATTCTCTCTTCTTTTTCTTCTTCTTGTCCCATTGAAGTCCATGTATCGGTTGTTACAACAGTAGCACCTTTAACGGCTTCATTTGGATCATTCATAGTCTTGATTACAGCTCCACTCTCTTTAGCCAATAAAAGTGTCTCTTTTAAAATCTGTTCATCAACTTCATAACCTATTGGCGTAGCGATGCGAAGCTCAAATCCAAGTTTAGCCGCAAGCATCATCCATGAGTGAGTCATATTATTTCCATCGCCAATATATGCACATACGATATTTTCATTTGCACTATGTTCTACTAAAGTCATATAGTCAGCTAAAAGTTGTACAGGGTGATACGAATCTGTTAAACCGTTTATTACGGGTACTTTTGAGTAAGATGCAAACTCTTCTATCATAGAGTGCTCAAACGTTCTAATCATTACCATATCACACATACTAGATATAACTCTAGCTGTATCTTTTACAGGTTCACCACGACCTAAGTGTATGTCACGGTTAGATAAAAACAGAGCATGACCACCAAGTTGAAACATACCAGTCTCAAAACTTACTCTTGTTCTAGTTGAACTCTTCTCAAAAATCATACCAAGAGTTTGGTTTTGTAGCTCTTTTTTGTATATCTTAGATTTTAGATTTTTTTTGATTTCTAAACCAACATCTATAATCTCTAATATCTCTTCTTTTGTAAAATCTTTTAGCGTTAAAAAATGTCTCAAAATTTTCCCCAATTTTTTATGTAATTGTTATTTTATGATAATTGTAGCATCTTTGCAACTTCTTTAGCATGATAAGAGATAATAATATCAGCTCCCGCTCTTTTGAAACTAATCATTGTCTCCATTAGAACTCTGTCATAATCAATCAAATCATGCTTGCCTGCAAGCTTTAACATAGCATATTCGCCACTTACATTGTAAACTGCCAATGGAAGTGAAGTATTATCTTTAATCTCACGAACTATGTCCAAATAAGCAAGAACAGGTTTTACCATTAAGATATCTGCACCTTGCATCTCATCAGAAATAGATTCATTAATAGCTTCTCTTCTATTTGCAGGATCCATTTGATATGAAGAACGATCACCAAAGCTTGGAGTTGATTCTGCCACATCTCGGAATGGTCCGTAATATCCAGATGCGAACTTAGTTGAGTAGGCCATGATAGGAAGGTTCTCATAACCACCTGCATCTAGAGCATCTCTTAAAGTCTCTATAATTCCATCCATCATACCAGAAGGGGCAATCATATCTGCACCAGCTTTTGCGTGAATAATAGCCTGCTGTGCAGAGATTTCAAGTGTTGCATCATTATTTACTGTCTCATTTACCTCATCAATAATTCCACAATGACCATGATCTGTATACTCACAAAAACATAAGTCAGTTACAACAAACATATCTGGATGCTCTTGTTTTATAGCGCGAATAGCAGATGCAATGATTCCATGTTCACAAAGTGAATCAGAACCTATCGAATCTTTTACATCTGGTATGCCAAAAAGGATGATAGAGTAAAGTCCAAGTTTCTTTAACTCCACACACTCTTTTAAAATTTCATCTAAACTCATTTGAAACACACCCGGCATAGAAGAGACTTCTGTTTTTATACCCTCTCCTGAGCGGACGAAAAGTGGGTAAATAAAATCATCAGTACTAACACTTGTTTCTCTTACTAATGAGCGGAGATGCTTATTTAAACGAGTTCTACGAAATCTTTGAAACATAATAAACCTTTTTTAGCTATAATTTTGAAAAATTTATTTTATCGTTTTAAAGTTTAAATTAGGGTTTATTAATTGCATATAAAGATTTCAGAGGTAGCAAACTTACCATCAAGATTTGGTGACTTCAAAGTAAAAGCCTTTAAAGAGGGTCAAAAAGAGCATCTTGTTATATATACAGACAACTTGTCTGAAGTGCCAACTGTCCGTGTTCACTCAGAATGCTTAACAGGAGATGCTATAGGTAGCTTAAAGTGTGACTGTAGAGATCAACTTGAGTTTGCACTATCATTAGCTAGTAAAAATAACGGTATGGTTATCTATCTAAGACAAGAGGGACGAAACATTGGTCTTTTAAATAAGATAAATGCTTATGCTCTACAGGACAAAGGGTTCAATACTATAGAAGCAAACCATCAACTAGGATTTCGTGCTGATGAGAGAACCTATGAAATGGTGACATATATACTTCATCACTTTGGTATTAAAAAGATAAAACTACTTACAAATAATCCTGACAAAATAAACTCTATAAGCGACATAGAAATCGTAGAGAGAGTTCCTATCATCATGGCCTCAAATAAGCATAATGAAGCTTACTTAAATACCAAAAAAGATGAGATGGGTCACTTAATTTAGTAATTGCATCTTATTTAATATATCCAAAGTCTTAGTCACGTCATAGATTGCACTATGATATTGTTCATTATCAAATTCAATATTATAATATGCACAAGTCTCAATAAGTTTTGGATTTTTTAAATTACCTCTAATATTAGTAGCTTTTACAATTTTTTTATTCTCTTTCATTGTACAAAAATGATTTTCAAAAGATATTAGAGCTCCAATATGTCGTAATTCAAATGATATATTATGAGCTACTAATGTTTTAGTATTTTTGCAAAACTCTTTAAAGTCTGTATCATCCTCAAAATACTCTTCATAATCTACATTTTTTCTTAATCTCTCAAGTCTATCAGGAGAAAGTTTGTGTACTGCCAGTGCATAAGGATTCACTTCATATTCTGATAAATAGTAGCGATGAAAAGTTTCCATTACTTTATATTCACTCTCTATAAGCTCAACACGAAAGGCAGCTACTTCAATTACATCATGAACATTCGCAGAGTTGGTTTCAAAGTCTAAGATAATCAATTTCTCTCCTTTGTAGTATTAAGTAAAAACCATTTTTTATCATTAGTGGATACTTTTTCTTTC
>JAQIBW010000262.1 GCA_027858865.1 Sulfurimonas sp.
TTTTAGATGAAGCGCTTGTCGAAGAAAAACAAAATAAACTTAAACATAATATCGTAGAAAAGAAAAAGACTGATGAAAAACTCAAAGAGCTGAATATAGCATTGAATTGGGTTCAAAAACTTTCAGAACTAATTTTGGAAAGTAAAAAGCATGAACAAGAATTTATAGAAGCTACAAAATTAAAAAAGGAACATGAAAGCTCTTTTGCAAAGTTGTCTTTAGCAAATAGAGCGTTAAATGTTTCTTCCACTTTTACATCTCATACTCAACTTCAGCAGAGTATTACAGCAGATAAAATTACCTTCACTAAGATTAGTCAAGAGATAGAGACTTTAAACGATGATATAAAGAAAAAAAATGAAGAGTACTCTCTTGTAAAAAAAGAGTTTGAAAATGAGAGTACAGAATTTGATATACAAAAGCAAAAATTAAAACTTGCCCGTGACATTCAAACACAAGAGAAACAAACTGAGCAAAATATTGTTAAAGCACAAGTCTTACTAAAAAGCAAAAAAGAAAACTTAACAGAAATTACGAAATCTTTAAACTCTCTTATTGAAGAATTTGAATCTATACAGAAGCAAATAGAGACTAAAAAGTCTTATTTTAAAAATAATTCTAAAGATGAAAAACTGGTATCGGCTATTGGGATTATTGAACAAAACATTACACACTACAAGGAAGAAGAAAAAAGTCTTGTAACGAATCAAGAAAAGCTCGAAATCTTAGGTAGTACACTTCTTGAGGAACAGACAAAGTATGACCTTATTAAAGATGAAGTCAACAAACTATCTGTAATTTTTACAGAAAAAGAACTTGAGTATAAAAAGCTTGATGAAAACAGTTCAAATGATGTGAAGACAGAAGAGACTATTCAAAAAAGCTTACAAGATACACAGGCTCTACTTAGAACGCTAGATAGTTACGTTCTGGTTGTTAAAAAAAGAGATGACGAACAAAAAGAAAATGAAAAGAATAGAGTTGGTGAAAAATCTCTTCTTGAAACACAAAAAATATTGCAACAACATATAGACGATATAAAGAAACATATTGAGACTCTTAGAGATAAAAAAGAGCAAGAACAACTGCTAAAAAAATATGAAGATGATAGAAATAAGCTTGTAGATGGTGAAGCATGTTCCTTATGTGGTTCTACAGATCATCCTTATGCGAATAGTTTAAGTGAAGTTCACATAGATGAAACCCAAGCAATGATAACTAGTCAGATTAAGGCGTTACAAGAAAAAGAAAATACATTAAAAGAGCTAGAATCACGTTTAATAAGTACACAAACAAAAATAGACACATCAAAATTAGAACTTCAAAAGTTAGAGCAAGGGATAAAAACTCTACAAAATATATTTAATCAACATTCATTTGAACTAACAGATGAGAGTGTAATAAATCTCAAAGTGAAACAAGTAATTCTTAATAAACAGCTTCATGAGCTAAAGCAAAATCGTACAAAAAAAGATGATTTGCTCAAACAAAGAGATAGGGCTAGAGAAGCACTTCAAGTAGAAGAAAAATTATTAAATGAGCTAAATATTTCCCTGCACAAGCATACTACTGAAAAAGAGCAACTAGCTTTAACTGTAAAGTCTAAGCACTCAAAAATTGAAGAATATGTAGAGAATTTAAAATCACACTTCAAAGAGTTTGAATCAGAACTAGATATACAAAGAATAGATACTCAGTATCAAGAGCTTGTGAAAAGAAAAGAGATATATTCTGAAATATTAGAAGCTTTACGAGTCTTAGAATCAGAGCTAAATAAATGTGAGATTGATAAAAAAGAGAGTCAAACCAAAGAGGTTTCAATAACTACAGAAATTGAAGCAGATATGCAGAACTTAAATGAGTTAGAATTGAGTATTAAAGAACTTACTTCTAAGCGCATAGAGATACTAAATGTAGCTGATTTAGATGCTCATGAAAAAGAGGTTACAACCAAGTATGAAACTACACAAAAGAAAGAACAACTCTCAAAAGAGAATCTAAATGAACTAATAACAAAAAAAGAAGAGCGTGCAACCTATAAGAAAGCTTTAGATGCAAAAATATTAGAGGATGAAAATAAGCTAAATCAACTGACTTCTAAGCTAGAAGAGTTATATAAAGAGAATGACTTTAAAAATGAGCAAGAGTTACAAAATGCATTACTAAATAATAAAGAGAGAGAAGAGCTGGTTACTCTCTGTAAGTCTATAGAAGATAAGTATACACAGGCTCAAACATTAAAAACAGAAACTATAAAAAAACTACAAGAACATCAACAAGAGCCTGTTAGTGATAGACCGAGTGAAGAGTTGCAAATCATGCAAGCGCTGTTAGAACAAAAAGCAAATGCTCTTCAAGAGAGTATAGGCAGTGATAAAAAAGAGTTAGAACTAAACAAAGAAAACAGTGATAAACATAAAGAGAGAATTGCATCACTTGAGATAAAAAAAGAAGCTTTTAAAGTTTGGGTGAAACTAAATGAGCTTGTAGGTTCAGCAGATGGAACAAAGTTCAAAAAGTTTGCGCAAGGCATAACTCTAGATCAACTCATAAACTTAGCGAATCAGCACTTGAATGTTTTAAGCTCTCGTTATACCTTGGCAAGAAGCCAAGACAAACTGTTAGAGCTTGAGGTCATCGACGCTTATCAAGGAAACGTAGTTCGTCCTGTAAGCACTTTGTCTGGTGGAGAAAGCTTCATAGTAAGTCTAGCCCTCGCTTTAGGTCTATCAGAGCTTGCAAGTCAAAAGATAGCCATAGACTCACTCTTCTTAGATGAGGGTTTTGGGACATTAGATGCAGAGAGTTTGGAGACAGCTCTAAATGCTCTAAATCTCTTACAAAGTGGTGGGAAAATGGTCGGTGTCATCTCACACGTGGAAGCGCTCAAAGAGCGGATACCTTTACAGATAAAGGTTGTTCCTAATGGGGATGGGACTAGTTTTGTTGAGATATAGAAATTAAAGGAAAAAAATGTATTTATCCAATATCAAGCTATGGAATTTTAGAAAGTACGGTACTTCAATAGAATATCAAGATAAAGTTGATTTACCTGATTTAAATCTAACATTCAATAAAGGGTTAAATG
>JAQIBW010000034.1 GCA_027858865.1 Sulfurimonas sp.
GTTGAGAAGAACTAATTAGAAGTCTTCTTCTCTTTTAGCATTCTCTTATACTCTTTTTCAAACTTTTTTCTTCTGGCATATGAAAGTTTATCTATAAAAAGCATACCGTTTAGGTGATCTATTTCGTGTTGAATAGCTACGCTTAGTAGACCATTAGCTTCTAAGGTCTTTGTGTTTGCATCTCTGTCTTGAAAGTTTACGGTGATGTTTTCAAATCTTGTAATATCTTCATAAAAAGAAGGAACACTCAAACAACCCTCTTGGTAAATAATCTCACCATCTTTTTGAGTTATGAGAGGGTTAATCATCTCGATAAGATTTTCAATCGGCTGTTCACCATCTTCTTCTGGAATGTTTAAAATCAATACTTGCTTAGCATGTGCAACTTGGATAGCTGCTAGACCGATACCATTTGTATTAACCATTATCGGGTACATTGCATCTAAAAGATCATGCAGCTCTTTATTAAAAACTTCGACTTTTTTTGACTTTTCTCTAAGTCTTTTGTCTGGATATTCTACTATACTTAAATTCATTTATATATATTTACTCTTGTATTGATTGTGCTGGTATATTTCTCTGTGAAACTGCGAAATCAATTTTTTTGTCACTATATGCTTTTTCGATTCCGTCCATAGCACTTACAACTATTTCTTCTACAGAATAAAGCGTTGCAATATCAGTAATACCAATAGAGATTTTTAGCTGTATCTCACGGTCTGCCAAGAAAAAGTTAGAGTTAGAAACTAAATCACAAAGTCTTTCACTAGCTTTTAGCGCACTTGGTATGTCAGTATGTTTTAGAAGCATTGCAAAAACACCGTTACCATAATGAGCAACAGTATCACTTCTTCTTGATGTTTTAAGAAGTAGTCTTGCGATTGTTCTTGTCATAAGTGTAATAGCTTTTTCATTGTTCACACTATCTTTCAACTCACGTGAAAGTTCTATCATGATAAGTGAGCTTTTGTGTTTAAACTCAGTGATAAGCTCCACTTCTTGCTCTATCTTAGTCATTAAATAACGTTTATTATAAACGCCAAATTTATTATCAAAGATAGTCTCATTCTCTACATGTTTAACTATCTTAGCAGTATCTTCATAGAGAGTCTTCATCTGAGCACTCTGCTTTGTCAAAATACTATTTAGCTTTGAAACATCACCTTCTAAAGATGCAATGATTCCAGCAGCAGCTTGAATATCACTATTTTCCTGAAGCTCTTTTTTTCTTTTATCAAGAATTTTTGTCATTAGTGCCATATTTTTATAGAGATTAGCAGTAACACTTAGGATGTTTTTTACAGATGTAAAACCCTTTTTGAGACTCTGTTCAAGCATGATGGTATTTTCATCATCATTACTCTCTTCAAGCTCAAGCATAGATAGTATCTGTTTACGAAGATTCTCACTCTTATCCTCTAAAAGTCTATCAAAATAGAGTGAGAAGTTGTTTGGAGTAGGTGGCAAGTTATCTGTTATAAGAGCACTTAATACCTCTTTTGAGTATATTTCTAAATCACTAGTAGGCTCATCCATATCCAATGCTGCAATCTTTGGTTCATCTGCTACACTAACATCACGACGATTTCTACTTCTTAAAGATCCTGCCATATTATCCCCTTACTCTTTATCGTTTTTAACCAAAACCTCATCAATCATTCCATACTCTTGAGCTTCTTTTGCACTCATAAAGTTGTCGCGATCGGTATCTTTTTCTACTCTCTTAACACTTTGTCCAGTATTTTTTGCCAAAATACCGTTAAGCTCTGCTTTCATACGAAGAATCTCTGTTGCTTGAATAGCTATATCTGTTGCTTGACCTTGAGCACCACCTAAAGGTTGGTGTATCATGATACGAGCGTGAGGAAGAGCATATCTCTTACCCTTCTCACCAGATGAAAGTAAAAATGCACCCATAGATGCGGCTTGTCCTATACATATTGTAGTAATGTGCGGACGAATATAGTTCATAGTGTCAAAAATAGCCATTCCTGCAGTAACAACTCCACCAGGAGAGTTTATGTAGAAATAGATGTCTTTCTCTGGATCTTCTGCTTCAAGAAATAGCATTTGTGCAACTATAGAAGAAGCAACTGCATCGTTAACTTCTCCACTTAGCATAATAATTCTATCTTTTAAAAGACGAGAGTAGATATCATAAGAGCGTTCGCCACGACCTGTTTTTTCTACTACATAAGGAATATAACTCATGCTTACGCTTCTTTTATCTTTGAGTTAAGAAGTTGGCTAAGAACTTTGTCTTCTACCATTGACATCTGAACTGCAGGAAGATAACCAGATTCTTTATATTGCTCATACGCTTTTTGAGGATCTTGACCCATTTGCATTGCTTCGTAGTAAATAGTTTGCATAACTTCTTGCTCTTCAACTTTTATGTTTTCAGCAGCAGCTAGTGCATCGATAATGAAAGTAGCTTTTACACTTCTTTGTGCATCTTCGCGGAATGTATCACGAAGTTCATTTAACTTATCTGCACTCTCACGAAGCTCTGTAATCTCTTCTTCACTCATACTTTGAGCTTTTTTATTAAGAGCCATGTCGATCTCTTGATCTACAACAAATTCTGGTAGGTCAAAATTAATACCAGCAACAAAAGTCTCTAGTAATGCGGGTTTTAAATCGTCATTGTAAAGTTTCGCTAACTTTTCGTTTTGCATTTGAATTTTAACTTGTTTTGTAAGTTCTTCTAAAGTTGCATCTTCTTGACCTGGAAGCATTTTCTTAGCTAACTCATCATCGATTACTACTTCATCTTTAACTTTAATACCGTTAACTTTTACTTTGAACTCAGCGTCTTTACCAGCTAGCTCTTTTCCACCGTAGTTTTCAGGGAAAGTAACTTTAATAATAACGGCATCGTCTCTTTTTACCCCGATTAATTGCTCTTCAAAACCTGGAATGAACTGACCTGAACCTAAAAGTAGTTCGAAATTCTCAGCAGTTCCACCTTCAAAAACTTTACCATCAACAGAACCTTCAAAATCGATAACAGCAGTATCGCCATCTTTCATCTTACGGTTTCTTGCGATATCTTTTAGAGGAGCTTGTCCTTCTGCTAATTCTTGAATTCTTTTTTCAACATCTTCATCACTTACTACAGGCTTTTCAAAATCTTTAACCATTGAAGCATAGTCACCAAGTTCAATAACTGGTCTCATAGCAACTTTTACAACTACTTCAATTTTATCATCAGATTTATCAAATTTAGAAATATTTGGCTCACCGATTAGTGAATCATTTTCAATATTTAATTCTTCTAAACCTTTAGAAAGAACATCACGAAGAGCTTCAGATTCAGCATCTTGAACAAGTCTTTCACCATATTGTTTCTTAACTATCGCGATAGGCACTTTACCTTTACGAAAACCTTGAACACTTGCAGTTTTTGCTAGTTCTTTAGCAATTTTCTCCAAGTTAGCATCAATAACTTCTCTTAAAATTGTCGCCTCTATTGTAGCGTTAGCACCATCTATTTTATTTGATTTGATTTGCATCTATTTCCTTTTATTATTTCTATTAGTCGTATTTCTAACTATTATTTTGGGTAATAATATCCAAAATCTGCTTTTAGTTAGCTTTTGCATAGTTTTGGTTTAAAGTTTAATAGTAAAAACCATACAACTGCTACATCAATCATCACATCAGCGAAGTTAAACACTGCAAAGTCAAATCCACAGTGCCAGTAAACCATATCAACAACTCCACCATGAACGAACCTATCATATATATTTGAAAAAGCACCACCAAGCATCAAACCTGCAGGGAATGCAAAACATATTTTTTTTAGAGTTATTATGTAGACAAGTATTCCACTCACTAAAACCAATTGAATATACTTTAACCATTCATCTAAAAAAGCGAGCATAGAAAATGCCACACCTCTGTTATAAACTAAGATTAGGTCAATACACTCCGTATAGTAGCGAAAGCCATCTACAAAAAGCATCTTAATATTTTGATCAACAATAAAAATCCCAACCATTGTAAAAAACATAATGGCACTAAGTCGTAGTGTAGCGTTAGGCATTTAAAGCTTTTAGAAAAAATTTAATCATATCATCCATGTTTGAATTCATCTCTTTGGTATCTTTTGCCTCAAGTAGAACTCTTAGTTTGTTCTCTGTTCCGGAGTATCTAATCAGATGACGAATATGTTTTGCATCTAGATTTTTTAGTTTTGCATCTAGTCCATCTATTTTATTTAATGGTAATTTAGTCTTAATATTAATATTTACAAGTTTTTGAGGGTAGAGACTAAATGGACGCAGAGCTTCAGATGCTTTAGTCTTTGTATTAATAAGTAATGCTAGTGTTTGAAGAGCACTTACAAGCCCATCTCCAGTTTTTGCAAAATCACTGATAATAACATGACCACTCTGCTCACCACCAAAGTTAATGCCCTCTTTTTTCATAATCTGTAAAACATTTTTATCACCTACATCTGAGCGAAATAGTTTTAGACCTTTAGAGTCCATAAAATCTTCTAGACCTTGATTACTCATAACAGTAGAAACAATTCCACCGCCTTTTAATACACCTCTATCATTCATATATGAGCCAAGGGCACCTAAAAGCTGATCTCCATCTACAA
Organism: Sulfurimonas sp.; assembly: GCA_027858865.1. GTDB lineage: Bacteria > Campylobacterota > Campylobacteria > Campylobacterales > Sulfurimonadaceae > Sulfurimonas. Next base: position 4,613 of record JAQIBW010000034.1, read on the forward strand.
TTTCACCATTCTCATCAACCACAACAAGTCTGTCAGCATCTCCATCAAGTGCTATACCCAAATCTGCTCTAAACTTAACAACGCTCTCACACAGATCTTTTGTATGCAGTGCTCCACAGTTCTCGTTAATGTTAAATCCATCTGGTTTATTATGCAGTACAACTACATCAGCACCAAGCTCTTCTAATACTGTCGGCCCTACTATATAACCGGCTCCGTTTGCAGCATCTAAAACTATTCTCATACCACTTAAAGAAAGCTCTCTTGGAAAAGAATTTTTTAGAGCAACTATATATCGCCCTATTACATCATCTATTCTTTTTGCTTTACCAATATTTTTTGCAGTAACTTGAGCCTCTTCTATTTTCTCATCATCCCCGTAGATTGCTTCTATCTCAGCTTCCACTTCATGAGAAAGTTTATCTCCATGTCCATCATATAATTTAATTCCATTATCTTCATATGAATTGTGAGAAGCACTAATCATAAGACCGGCATCACATCTCATATTTTCAGTAATAAAAGCGATAGCAGGAGTGGGCATTGGTCCTATTTCTATGACATCATAACCAATTGCAGTTAAGCCGCTAACAATTGCATTTTCTATCATATAACCACTTCTACGAGTATCTTTACCGATTAAAATTCTATTCGTCGTTGAGTGAGCTTTGAAGTATATACCAGCTGCCATTGCAATTCTCATAGCTAAAGAAGCACTTAAAAATGACCCTGCTTCACCTCTAACTCCATCTGTTCCAAATAATTTCATAATAATTCCATAATTTTAAAGTGGTGTATTTTAACATAATTAATCAATAAAGTTGAAATTATTGCAATTCACCTTGTCTTTAACTTAAATTTAATTATCTTTAAGCTAGAATTGCGCACTAAAAAATTAATGAGAAGGACTCATGCATGGCAAATCACAAGTCATCAATTAAGAGAATTCGCCAAACTATCGTTCGTTCAGAACGTAATCGTTTCTATAGAAATCGTCTTAAAAACATTGTAAGAAGTGTAAATACTGCAGTAGAAGCAGGAAATAAAGAAGAAGCAGCTGCAGCATTTCAAGTAGCTAACAAACAAATTCACAAATTTGTAAGCAAAGGTGTCTTAAAAAAAGAAACTGCTGCTAGAAAAGTTAGTCGTCTACACAAATCTGTAAACGCTATATAATTAGAGCATAATAATTATGCTTGCTGATAAACTTAATCCGTTTATCAATCGTTATAATGAACTTGGCGAAATGCTGAGTTCACCTGACATCACTTCTGACATCAAAAGAATGACAGCTCTCTCAAAAGAACAATCTTCACTTTTACCAATCGTTGAAAAAGCAAAAGAATATCAAACTTTAATTTCAGATATTGCTGACACTAAAGAAATGCTATCAGATGCTGAAATGGGCGACATGGCGAAAGAGGAGCTTAAAGAGCTTGAACCTAAGAAACCACTTTTAGAAGAAGATATTAAAACTCTTCTAATCCCAAAAGATCCTAATGATGATAGAAATATTATCGTTGAGCTTCGCGCAGGAGCTGGTGGTGATGAGGCAGCAATCTTTGTAGGTGATCTTTTTGACGCTTATACTAGATATGCTGATGTAAAAGGTTGGAAAGTTGAACTTATGAGTACTTCTCCATCAGATTCTGGTGGATTTAAAGAAGTTATTGCACTTATTAAAGGTGATCAGGTTTATAGTCGATTGAAATATGAAGGTGGAACACACCGGGTTCAGCGTGTTCCAGCAACAGAATCTCAAGGACGTGTTCATACGTCAGCAATTACAGTAGCAGTTATGCCTGAAGTTGATGATGTTGAAGTTGTTATTGAAGATAAAGATTTAAAGATAGACGTTATGCGTTCATCTGGTTGTGGTGGTCAGTCTGTAAATACTACTGACTCTGCTGTTAGGATTACTCACTTGCCAACTGGTCTAGTAGTAACAAATCAGGATCAAAAATCTCAACACAAAAATAGAGAAAAAGCTATGAAGGTTCTAAAAGCTAGACTTTTTGATCTTGAGATGCGAGAAGCGCAAGCTAAAGACAGTGAAGCGAGATCTGCTCAAGTTGGAACCGGAGATAGAAGTGGAAGAATTCGTACGTATAATTATCCACAAAACCGTATTAGTGATCACAGAATCACTCTTACTCTTTACAGACTTAATGAAATCATGAGTGGTGGACTTCTTGATGAAGTTATTGAACCGCTTATTGCTGATCATCAAGGTAAAAATGTTGAAGCTGCTGGACTCTAGTCTAAATTGGAAGTGAGGCTTTAGCCTCGCCTTTTTGCGGGACTCATAGTGGAGAACGCCATTAGTTAGCGTTCCTAAAAGTCCCACTTCCTAAAGAACTAGATTAAACTTCCCAGTCAGTTACAAAAGTATTTTTAACTTTTCCTCTAAAAGTAATCGTTCTATCATTCATTCCAAGATACAGTGTAGCACCGCTTCTAGGGTAAACTTCGATGTTATTAGCGACTTTTTCTTCTATATAGGCTCTGTAAAAACACGCTGACATACCAGTTCCACAAGCTAATGTTTCATCTTCAACACCACGCTCATAAGTTCTAACTCGTAGAGTTTTGTCTTCATCAACAAAAGCAATATTCACATTGGCATTATACTTATGTCTAAGTTCTCTAGCCTCTGCAATGTCAAACTCCTCTATATTTTGTGTAAAATGCACCAGATGTGGAACTCCGGTATTAATAAGCCACCAAGACTTACCGTTAAACTCGATGTCTTTATCTAAAATTTTAGGAGGAGTAAGTTCACTAAGAACCATATCATCTTCTACCTCAGCGCTAATAACACCTGCGCCAGTTAAAAAACTCATATTCTTAGATGCTAACTTATTCGTATATGCGTAGTGAGCACAAGCACGTGAACCATTTCCACACATATCTGCTTCGCTTCCATCACTATTATAAAATTGCCACTCAAAGTCTAATGTATCATGTGGAACTACAACTATTAAGCCATCCGCACCGATTCCATCTTGTCTATGACAAAGTTCTTTTGCAAGTTCAGTCCTATTTTCTTTAGTATCAGAGTGAAAAATTACAAAATCATTTCCATTTGCACTATATTTTGCGCATCTCATAAATATTCAGCCTTTATTTTTTCAACAAAATTTTCAACCTCTTGTTGAAGATGTTTTAAATTTTTTGAGTTGTCTATAACCCAAGTAGCTCTTTTTTTCTTCTCGTCTATTGGCATCTGAGAATTTATTCTTCTTAATGATTCTTCTTTGGAGTAGCCATTTCTCTTCATAAATCTATCTAGTTGCACATCTAAAGGAGTATAAACCACTACACTATCTTTAATCTCGTAAGAGCCTTTTTCAAAAAATAGTGGGATATCTATGAGGTAAGGGAATTTGAAGCTATCTTGCTTGATACTTCTTATTTGGATTTCATCTCTAATCTTAGGATGCAAAAACTCTTCTAAAATACTTTTTTGTTGATCTTCTGAAATAACTATATTTCCTATCTTAGCACGATCAACTTTTGAGCCATTGACGTATTCATCCCCAAAAGTTTCTTTTACCCAAGAGCTAGAAGCATCTAATATCTCATGCGAGATGCTATCTGCATCTATAACTCTCATACCGTTTAAGGCAAGCAAAGAAGCCACAGTACTCTTCCCTGTAGCGATTCCACCTGTTAATGCGATAGCATACTTAAAAGCCATTTGATTCCCTATATATTAGTTTTTAATGATTCCTAAATACTCTTTACGAATATAGTTACCCATTGCAAATGAAGCTACATGTACATCACAGTTATAAAACTGATTATTATCAATCATATCAGCACGCTGTAGATTAATGTCTGCAGTTGGGTGATACTCTTTAGAAGCTAAAAGAGCTGTAGAACCGTTACCGATATTGTACGGCATAATAACTTTAAAGTAATTACCTAGGACTTGCATCATAGTTTTATTTACTTGGACATCATCTAAAGAAGGATGTGTAATTGTTAGTTGTCCATCTTCTTTTAATATACGATTTAAGTGTGCTAAAAGCGCAGCATCTGAGCTCATTTCACAAATAACTACATCGAAACTTGCATCTTCTAAGTTTCGTACAGCATCTAAAGAACACTCAACTACTTGTGTATTAATGTCATTATACTTTAGCATCTCTTTTGCAAGTTGATCTACATTGTCACTAACAATTAAAACATTTTGTGGATCTTTACTAGTACACATAACAACATGTACCATCATTTCAGAGTAAATAAATTCTTTCATTTTAATAATTCCTTATTTTATACCAATTTCCACTAAAGACTGCTGTTTTAAATAAAAGGGCGAATATATTTAACTTATTGCTTCGTTAAAAATATTTGAAGCTACTAGTAGCTCCTGCATACTTTTGTCTCACACTAAGAGAAAATATATTCGTTTAAAATAGTAGTCACTAGTGGAAACTGGTATATTTTAAGGCGATTTTAGCATATTATGATTAATTTTACTTAATATAGATATAATTACAAAAAAATTAAGGGTATCAAATGGATTTTAACAAGATAAGAAGTTTTTGTAGAATTTTTCGTATTTTTATAGGTCTTGTGCTTATAATGATTGGTGTTATACAACTTGGAGCATCAGAATATGCTGTATGGTTCTTCTTAGGTTTTATCCCTCTTATTGCAGGCTTAACTAATTTCTGTCCTCTTTGCATGATTAGTAAAAAGTGTGATTTACCAAAAAATTCGGAGAAATAAATGAGTCAAATTAGTTATAAAGATGCCGGTGTTGATATAGATGCCGGAAACAGTTTCGTTGAAAATATTAAACCTCTTGTTAAATCTACAAAAATTCCTGGCGTTATCGGTGGAATTGGTTCTTTTGCCGGTGCTTTTGAACTTCCAAAAGGTTTCAAAGAGCCTGTAATGCTTGCAGCAACTGATGGTGTTGGTACAAAACTTAAGCTAGCAATAGATAGTGGTATACATAACACTGTAGGAATTGACCTAGTAGCTATGTGTGTTAATGACCTTCTTTGTAACTTTGGTACACCTTCATTTTTCCTAGACTACTATGCAACTGGAAAGCTTGATGTAAATGTAGCAACAAATGTAGTTGCTGGTATCGCTGAGGGCTGTATTAGAAGCGAATGTGCTTTGATTGGTGGCGAGACTGCTGAGATGCCTGGAATGTACTCTGAGGACGATTATGACTTAGCTGGTTTTGCAGTTGGTGTTGCTGAAAAATCTGAAATGGATAGAGTTTCTCTTGTGCGTGCAGGTCATAAACTTATAGCTCTTCCAAGTTCAGGTCTTCACTCAAATGGTTTCTCTCTAGCACGTAAAGTACTATTTGAAAAAATGGGTATGAAATTTGAAGATGATTTCAATGGAAAACCACTGATTGAAACTCTTTTAGAACCTACAAATATTTATGTAAAGACTTTCAAAAAACTAAGAAACGAAATAGTAGCAATGGCTCACATCACAGGTGGCGGAATTGTTGAAAACTTACCTCGTGTTCTTCCTGAAAACTTAATGGCTGAAGTTAAAGAAGACTCTATAAAAGTTCTTCCAATCTTTGAGCTAATGGCTCCTCATATTGATAGAGCAGAAATGTTTAGAGCATTTAACATGGGTGTTGGAATGATTTTAGTAGTTGAAGATGCTAATGTAGAAAAAGTTTTATCACAAACTGATGGTTATCTAATAGGTGAGATTAAAGAAGGTGCTAGAGAAGCAGTAATGGTTTAATACCATTGCTACTTAAAAGGTTTTTGCAAATCTTTGACAACTGCACCTGGAACAGTCATTATTCCCATAAAACCACCCATTTTTAATAGTGGGTAACTAATAGCTATATGGTACTTAGCACTTAAAGCTGTAGCTTTACCATCTTCGATTACAATTGTCCATGGAAGTAGACCAGCATTAGCTCTACCAATTTTCTTAGTAAATTTAGCTGTTCTTTTACCAAGTTTGTAGCCTAAAAGATAGCTATTATCTGAAAGTTTTATCTCAAATATTTTCAATTTACCATCTTTATAGTTATTAGCTTTTGCTAATAACTCTTCATTTGTACCTTCACCAAGTAAATCAGTATCTTCATAGTAAGGCATACTTACCATAAAATGGTAACCTGCTAATGCGTCAAAGTCCCACTCATCAGCAGATGCTACAAGACCCGGGAATGCAATATTGATTTTTTCAAGTTGGCTATTAAATACAGCATGATTATAATCTGACTGCATATATGCTTTACCAAAATAAACTGGATTGTTAAAACTAATAGTTTTTTCTTTCTCATCTATAAAAAGACGTAAAATAGCAGCCTGAGCTCTTTTAGGCTTAGCCGCTTCAGCTTTGAGTTCACTACTTGTAAAAATAATTGTAGTACCTTTTTTTACAGGTGCATATGTTGCAACTATTTCAAAACCAGCTGCTTCTAGCTTGCTCTTAGCAGTTTTAACATCCACATACGATCCTTGAAAGTAAGTATTTATCTTTTTACCTTCATATCCTGTTTTTACAACTTCTGGTCCAGATGTACTTCCACATCCAGAAAAAAATAATGCTGTTGCTGATAATATTGCTGCTATTGTCTTTGTCATATCTCTTTAGCCCCTAAGCTAATCATAATCTCAATAATCTCTTTATCTAAATCTTCTACTGATTTATTCATAACTTTATCTTTCATATTTAAAACTGCTGTCCAATTTGCAAGCATAGGCATACCAATCACTAACTTATTTGAACCTTTCTCTATATACATATACATAGAGCAAGGAGCAAACACGCCAGCATCTGGACGACCTTTATTAAAAATATTATAAGAATAAGTGAAATGACATAATGAATATACAAAGTATCTATCATATTTGTCAAAATTCAATTCTAAATCATTGTAAGATTCTTTAAAGTTTTTGTATCCCGCAATAATGTATTCTTTATCTTCAAATGCAGCTTCAAATTCTTCTTGAAACTCATCGATATAATCACCTAAATCTTCTGGTCTATCAAAAGTAATTTCGAAGTTCATCATTGTTTTTTTAGGAAGAGATTTATATTCACTTATTTCAACTTTTCCACCAATCTCTTTTTGAACCATATCATCAAGTACAGGAAACATTGCTGAAAATTTTTCTCTTGTCGCTTCATCTTTAATACCTACTATATCTAACATAACTTCTGGTACTAAATGGCCTACATATGTTTTGTTCTCATTTTTTTTCTTATATGTATGTAGATTAAAAGGAGAAAAACCACCAAGTTCTGGATTTGAGATAAGTAGTTCTCTTAATGCTACATCATTTGCTATAGAGAAAAAACCAAGATTATCCAAAGTTTCTTTCCAATCTGGATCATAAGTATTGTTAGGCTTACCATCATCTAAAGTTTTTGTACCATACTTCGTTTTATAAGCATCATTAATTCTCGCATGCGGATCAGATAAAGTATAGCCAATACTCTCTATTTTTGTATTAATCATGTTATTGTAATGCTCTTCTGCATTACCATCAACAATATTAAATCTTACAGCTTGAGCGCCAAATGCGATTGTTGCTGTTACTGATAATAGGAGAGTAGTTCTTAGAAGTTTTTTTATCATTTTATTTCCTTAATTAAATTATTTGTGTAGCTTATCACAATATTGTCACAAATTTTCGTAAATATTGTATCATAAAAAGTTATGTTATTAGCATTTTTTCACATGTCAAACAATGATTGTTTATCTGGGATGTAAAAATGGTTTATTTGGGGTGTTAAAACAGGATGCCGCCAAAAGAGGCGACATTTAGAATGAAGAAGAATTTATGTTATTCTAGTAATTAGAATGCGTAGTTAAGTTGGAAACTTAAACTTGTTTGTGAATGTTTCACTGTAATATTTTCACCTGTAAAATTTGTCATTGTTTCACTTACTTCAGGAGCATATGTATATGCTAAATCTAACGAAGTTTTGTCACTGAATGCATAAGTACCACCAACTGTCATGTGAGTTTCAACAACACCAGGGAAGCCAAGCAAGTTAAACGTATTTACAACACCGTGTGATAAATTAGCACTATTAAAGTTTGTTTCATTTCCCCCACCATCAAAAGCAACAGTTTGTTCCTCAATTGGACTTTTTGAATAATTATAACCTAAACGAGCAGCCCACTTATCTGTAGAATATTCATAACCTATAGCATATACAATTTGATCTTTCCACTCAAAGTCTTCATAACCTTTAGCTTTTGACCATTGAATTTGTTTATAGTCTAATGCTATTGTATGCTCTTTTAATTTATAACTAACACCTACACCAATTTCTGCAGGCGTAGATAGCTTATCATTGTCATATGCTTGTGTAGATGAGAATAAGTCAATAGTTTTTGACATTACACCCTTATATTCCATATCAATTTGAGATTTATACACAGCACCAACTGTAAAATCAGAAATTTTATATGCTAAACCTATGTTATAACCAAATTTTAAATCTTGTCCTACACCAGCACCTTTAGTTTTTGAATATGCTGGTCTTGCATTAAAAGCAGCTGGTGGTACATAATTGATATCTAATGAACCATATTGTAGAATAGGTGTAATACCTACACTAAAGTTATTTGTTGTATATACTAAAGGTACACCAAATTGCATTAATTGAAGATTAGTAACCATTTCCATCTGTGCCGCTTGACCACGATAATCAACACCCATACCGCCAGTTCCCCACATACCTATACCCCAATAAAAGTTATCTGTTACTTTAGACGCTAAAGACACTTCAGGTATAACATTCATATTAGCATCACTATCTGCACTACCTTCTGCTACAGCAACGTTAGTTAAAGCGTTAGTGTTTTTAACATTTGGCATAAAAATAGTACCACCAAAAGATATTTCAGTACTTTCTACAGAAGTAATTAAAGCAGGATTCGCTAAAGCTGACTCAGCGCCATGAGAAACACCTATACCAGTTCCACCCATACCACGAGATTTTGCACCAGTACCGATTAATGCAGCACCATTTGTTGCGAATGCAGATGTTGCACCTAAAGCTAATGCAGCTACTAGAGCTAACTTAATTGTTTTTTTCATTTTCTCTCCTACGAGTAATAAAGTATGTAAAATAGAGAAACTATTTCATCTGTAAGCATTATAGGAGAGTTGATTTTAACTAAGTCTTAAAAAAAAAAGTAGATATATAAAACAATATTATATATCATATAGAAAAAAGGTTTATAATAATAAAATTATATATAAAAGATAATGTATAGATATGATAGTGTCTGTTATATCTATAATTATAAGTTTTTTTTATGATAAATAATAAAAATAATAATATCAAAAAAATATCAAAATTGTGATATATTTACACGTATGTGTATAAACGTAACAATAATATCACAAATAAATTACAAAAGGGTAACAAGTAGGCTAAAGTCATATAAGTATAAACAAGTCATAACCAAAATATACAACAAATAAGTATAGCAGTATTACGCAATTATTTAAATATTATAATAAAGTAAATATTGAATTAATATATGGAAGTGGAAATTAGATTAATAATATAAGTAAAAGAGTAAAATTCAAGATTGAAGAAGTAAAGTAAGTAAGAGTTAAATTGATCAACTAGGCAGCGACCTACGTTTCCAACCCTGCAAGGGCAAGTATTATCAGCGATGAGAGGCTTAGCTTCTGGGTTCGGAATGGGACCA
>JAQIBW010000275.1 GCA_027858865.1 Sulfurimonas sp.
CTACCTAGATTCATCACAAAAAGGTTCTTATTTAAATGGTGATGTATTAATGAAAATGAGTGAGTTTTTAAAAAGTCGAGATAACAATTTATATGAACTAATTGCATATACCATAATGCCAAATCATATTCATATACTTATAAAACCACTTGATAAATTAGCATTAGTTGTAAAGAGCATAAAAGGTTCAAGTGCAAAGATGATAAATGATATTCTCAAAAGAAGAGGGAAGTTCTGGGCTAATGATTATTATGATAAAACTATAAGAGATGAAAAACATTTCCAGACAGTGTATAATTACATAAAAAATAATCCTTTGAAGTTGGGCGAGACTGAAGTCTCACTTCCGAGATTTTACGGAATTTATGAATGAAAAAACAATACAATCGGAAGTGGGATTTTAATCCCGCTAAAAATATGACAAATGTTCAAAAATAACCTAGCCTACGAAGCAAGTGCGGGAAGTGGTAAGACATTTATGCTTGTTGTGCGTTATCTTTCTCTTTTGTTTAAGGGTGCTACACCTAATAAAATCCTGGCTCTCACTTTTACGAACAAAGCAGCTTTTGAGATGCAAGAGAGAATCGTTCTTACTTTAGAAGAGTTGGAACATCGTGGTGAGCTTGACGAGATAGTAAAAGTTACAGGCTTTTCTCGTGAGTTTTTACTGCATGAGAGAAAGAGAATTTTAGATGAGTTTTTAAACTCAAATTCTAAGATAATGACTATCGATAAGTTTTTTGCGCAGATTTTACGTAAATTCTCTCTTTACGCTTCTTTGATGCCAGATTTTACTACTATGAGTTCTCAGCATGAGTTGAAACTTCTTTCACGCTTTTTAAAAGAGGTAAGTGTAGCTGGTAAAAAAAATACTCTTATCACTCTTTCGCTTCAGTCTAAAAAGAGACTTGGAGATATATTCACACTTCTTGATGAGTTTTACATAAAGCATCAAGAACTTTCGCATCTAAAGTTTGAAAAACAAGAGTTTATACATTTTGAGCAAGAGGCTATGGAAAATCTTGGGTTTCTACGAGATATCATAGATAGATGCAACGGTGCATCTGCAACTGTTAAAAAAGCTGTAGAAGCAGATGATTTTGATGAGTTGGCATCTAAGAGTTGGATAGGAAGAGAGAGTCTAGACTATAGAACTTTTTCAAAGTGTTTTACTCCAGATATGAACTCTCTACTTACTCGAATTCAAGATGCAGTTAAAAACCAAAACCGAGCAAAAGAGCAAAACTTCTTTTATGCTTTGAGTGAGTTGACTGGCATCTATCAAAAAGCGAAAAAAGCACTTTACACAGAAGACAGCGAACTAAGCTTTAACGATGTTACTGTTTTGGTTTACCACATCTTAAAAGAGCGAATAGACAGTGAGTTTTTATACTTTAGACTAGACTCTGCTATAGAGCATATTCTTCTTGATGAGTTTCAAGATACTAGTATTTTGCAGTATGAAATCTTAAAACCGCTTATAGATGAGATACTCTCAGGAAGTGGAGTTAGTGAAGATGGAAGTTTTTTCTTTGTTGGAGATGTTAAGCAGTCTATTTATAGATTTCGCGGTGGAGTAAGCGCTTTGTTTGGAGCTGTAAAAGAGGAATGTCAAACAGAAGTAGAACCTCTTCTTACAAACTACCGCTCACAAAGAGAAGTAATTGAGTTTGTAAACAAAACTTTTATAGACAAGATAAACAACTACGCTCCACAAATTGTAAGAGCAGATGCAGATGCAGGATATGTTGAGATTATAAATAGTGAAGAAATACTAGAAGAGACTCTTAAGCAGGTAAAAAGACTACTACAACTTGGTGCAGATATCAATGAAGTGGCAATCCTTTGTGCAACAAACGGTGATGGCGAAGTTATCAAGCAGATGCTACAAGAGGAAAATATAGAAGTTGTAACAGAGACGACGACTAAACTCATAAACCAAAAGAGTGTTAAGGCTGTTTTGGAGTACTTAAAGTATCTATATTTTGGTGAAGAGATATACAAACACAACTTTTTCGCACTGATAAATCAAGAAGTAAGAGATATCACAAGAGTTAATTTGACTAAGACAAAACTGTTGAGACTCATTAAAAATGTAATAGCAGAATATAGACTCTTTAGCGATGACTTTCATCTTATACGCTTTTTAGATGTTGTCGGGAAGTATGAAGATATTGAAGCTCTTTTGTTTGAGTATGAAAGACTAGATGCAAGTGGTGCTGCATCTGATTTGAACGGTGTTAGAGTTCTGACGATTCATAAGTCAAAAGGTCTGGAGTATGAGCATGTCATTGTTATGGACAGACTTAAAAAAGCTCCGCCTGCAAGAGATGCTATCATCTATGAATATGATGGTATTAAACTCGAAGATGTATATCTTCGCATCAAAGGTCGAGATGCTATAGATGCTGAGTATGAAGAGGCCCTTGCCAAAGAAAAGTATTTGGCTAAAGAGGATACTTTAAATGCTCTGTATGTAGCCTTTACTAGAGCTAGGGAAAATTTGTTTGTCATAGTCAAGTCAAAAGATTCAACTTTTGATCTTTTAAATTTAGAAGCAAAAAGTAGCGGGGAGTTAAAGTTATATGGAAGTGAGGCTTCAGCCTCGCAAAAAACCGCACTTCCGAAATTTGGTTACAAAGACATTTACTACGGAACTCAGAGTGATATTTTAAAACTCGAAGAGAGCAATGACGAAGACTTAAAAGCTATAAACTTTGGTTTGGCTCTTCACTATATGCTTGAGATGCTTGGAGATTTTTCTCTTCAAAGTGTTTCAAATGCCAAAGATATGATGATAAACAAATACGGCTACTCTTTAGAAAATCAAGAGATAGTAGATATAGAGTCGAGAGTTATCAGACTTTTAGAAAAGGTAGAGTTTAGCTCTTTGGCATCTGGAGATTGTTATAAAGAGAAAGCTCTTAGATACAAAGACAACCTTCGTTATATTGATTTACTCGTAAAACAAAGTGATGGAAGCTGGGTAGTTATGGACTATAAGAGTTCTATGGCTTATGGAGAGCATCATATAAAACAGGTAAATTACTCTGTAAAAGCCATACAAGAGAGAACAGGCGATGAGGTTTCTGGATATATTTGTTATTTGCTTGAAAAAGAGATAAAAATTGTTAAAGTTTAAAAATTGATTTTATCATATACAGAGGGATTTATATTGGGTCTTGGTGCGGCTGTGCCTTTGGGTCCTATAAATATTCTTATAATGAATGAGGCTATAAAAAGGTACAAAAATGGTGTTATGATAGGTCTTGGAGCTATGAGTTCTGACATTATGTATCTATTTTTAATCGTATTTGGATTAATAGCTTTTTTTAATCATCCATATATTTTAAACTCTCTATCTCTTTTTGGTGGGGCTTTTTTACTATACTTAGCATATGCTATTTTTAAAAATAGAGATACAAAGATAGGTGTACCTAAAGAGAATGTAAAAGGGAGCAGTTGTGTAAAACTCTATGCAAAAGGTTTCATCTTAACAGCTATAAATCCATACACTATAGGATTTTGGTTGAGTGTATCATGTTATATTGCAGGTAAAGAATTAGACCCTTATATTACTTTGTTAGGGATGCTTAGTGCTATTTTACTCTGGATAACACTTATGCCGTATTTGGTACATAAAACTAAGCATAAAATCTCTAAAAATGTTTCGCACTGGATAAGTATTGCATCTGCTATTATTTTATTTGGTTTTGGTATAGTTATGATTATAAAGCTTTTTGCATAAGCTAAAAGGGTAAAAAATGAAAAAAATCATAGTAGTATTTTTGTTGAGTGTTTTGTCAATATATGCGAGTTCCATAGAGCGTGATGTTGTAAAAAATGGAGCTAGAGAAGCCAGAGAAGTAAGAAAAGATTCAACAAGACAAACAAGAGAAGTTAGAGAAGCAAGAAAAGATGCTCACGCACAGACAAGACATGAAAGATGGACAGAGCCAAGAACAGATAAAAAATCTAAAAAGAGCACAAACATTCTAAACCTTAAAGAAACCATAAATTAAGCTACTTGTAAGTTTATATAGCTATACTTCCGTCACTTAAATTAATCGAAAGGTTCTTGAATGAAATTTACAAAAATTGCAACTCCAGAACAGATTGATCAAAAATGGATTTTGATTGATGCTGAAGGAAAGACATTTGGTCGTATGATTACAGAAGTAGCTACTATACTTCGTGGTAAGAATAAGACTTGTTGGACTCCAAACATTGACTGTGGTGACTACGTAGTTATCATTAACGCTACAAAGGCTAAATTTAACGGTCTTGGTAAAATAGCTAATAAAGAATATTTTTCTCACTCTGGTTATTTTGGTAGTACTAAAAGTATTAAAATGACTGAACTTTTAGCGAAAAACCCTGAGAAGCTTTACAAATTAGCTACTCGTGGTATGCTTCCTAAAACTAAGCTTGGTGCTAAGATGATTAAAAAATTAAAAATTTATGCAGGTGATCAACACCCTCACACTGCACAACTAGCTAAGTAAGGATAACCACATGGCAAGAATATATGCAACAGGTCGTCGTAAAGCGTCGATAGCAAAAGTATGGTTAACTCCAGGTACAGGTAACATCACAATCAATGGTCTTTCTTTAGACGCATGGTTAGGTGGACTTGAGGCTAAGAAACTTCGTGTTAAACAACCCTTAGTTCTTTCTAAGCAAGACACTTCAGTTGATATCGTTGCTACTACTTTAGGTGGTGGTTTCGGTGGTCAAGCTGATGCACTTCGTCATGGTATCTCTCGTGCATTAGTTGCATTTGATCCAGCGATTAAAGCTATCCTTAAACCAGAGGGTATGATGACTCGTGATTCACGTGTTGTTGAACGTAAGAAGCCAGGTAAGCGTAAAGCTCGTCGTTCTCGTCAGTTCTCAAAACGTTAATCATTTTATACACTTTTTTATCAAGACATTTCGTCTTGATAAAATCTCTCTCTAATCTTCACAAAAAATCAACAATTAAACTTATTTATATATAATGCTCTCAGTTAATCAAAAGGCATAATTATGAAAAAAATTCTCGTAGCTCTCTTAGTAATTATTACGGTCATTACACTTCTTCCAATAGTAGGTAATAGTGTCGCTGAGGAAGTATTAAAAACTAGTGTAGCACTTTTAACTTCTAATGGGTTAGAGTTGAAAAATAATACAACAGAATCGTCGTACCTTAATACTAAAAAACATTATGAATTTTTACTCTCAGATGCTCCTAAATTTATAGAACACCTTAACCAATATTCAGAAGCTCAGATACCTCCATATTTAGATGTAATGATTTCTGGTGTAGTAGTAGGTGTAGATTTAGAATATAGTAACTTTCCATTAAGTTCTAGAGTAATTGTTGATATATATCCATTAACTCTTCCTACCAACACTACGGATGAACTTAAAAAAGAGAATATGCCTTTTTATACTTATATAGATAAGCTACTTCAAGGTAAAGGTGTCTTGTATCATATAAACTACTATATAGCTGATGAACTTTTTGATGGATACATAAAAGATATAGATGAAGAATATATGTTTGATAATGGAAGTAAGATGTCTGTGAAACTTTCTAATGCTACTTATTATGGAAGTGGGCATTTAATAGCACCTAAAACTTTGCAAACAAGCATCTCAAAGATTATTATCAAGGCAGATGAGTCTGGAGAAGGGATTACATTTGAGATGCATGATTTAACATCTTCATCTACTTTTGAATCGCAAAGGACATACGTGTCTGGGGCTGCGATGAAATCAATGTCCATTCTTATAGGGCAAGAAAAAAGTTCTAACGTGAGAGCCAGCATTGATGATATGAAAATAAATATATCTTCAAATACACAAGGCAATAAAGCTGAGTTCTACTCAAAGAGTTCTTTTGGAAAGTTGAAAATAGATTCTAAAGATGCAAAGATTGTGGCTTCAGGTTTTAACTATGATATATCTTTGGATGGTCTGGAAAAAGACTCTTATGAAGAGTTTAGAAAATTAACTTCTCATGCAGATGCAAACTATTCTCCAGAGTTAGAGGAGAAACTTAAAGAGTCTGTTATCAAGCTACTTTCAAAAGGTTTATCACTTAGTGTCGCTGATATGTCAATAAAAAAAATAGCTGTAGAAGATAGGAAACCAATAGATGGATTTAGCATAATGGCAAAAATGGTTTTAAAAGAAGATGTAGATTTAGCAAAAAAATTAACATCTTCACCTATGTCTATTAGTGAAAATATAAATCTTGCCTCTACTATTAAGTTTTCAAAAGAGTTTTATACTCTTGTAAACAAGGAAGTTCCTATAACAGGAATGGCTAACTCATTGGCTAAAGAAGATGGCAACAATATTGTTTTTGAGATTAAACTCAATGATGGGAAATTGAGTGTTAATGAAAAAGCACTCAACTAAGAGTTGACAGTGAAATATTTACTACTACTTTTTTTATCTATAAATATATTTGCCTCAACCTTGCATCTTGCAACGTCGGCAAATCCATCTAGACTAAACCCGCTACTTGCAACAGACTCTAGCTCATCTGAGATAGCAGGATTTTTATTTAACGGATTAGTGAAGTTTGATAAAGACTCTTCGACGATAATTGGTGATCTGGCAAAAGAGTTCTATTTTGAAAATGACACAATACTGATTTTTAAACTTCATGAAAATGTTCTTTGGCATGACGGAGAGAAATTTAGTGCTAAAGATGTTCTTTTTACATATAAGACTTTGATTTCACCAAAAGTAGTCTCACCATATAGTGCGGACTTCAGGTTTATAAAAAATGTAGAAATAGTTGATGAGTTTACTATTAAGGTAATATATAAACAGCCTTACTTTAAAGCTTTAGAGACTTGGATGATGGGCATTTTACCTGAGCATGTGCTAAAGGATGAAAAAAACCTTATGAACTCTAAGTTCAATGTAGAGCCAATAGGCACAGGTGCATATAAACTTCATCAACTAGAACACTCTAAAAATATAATTCTTGTTGCCTTTGATGATTACTTCAAAGGAAGAGCAAAGATAGATAGAATATCTTTTCATGTTATAGCAGATCCTATGACCCGATTTTTGATGCTAAAGTCAGCTGCTTTGGATATTGGTGCGATAGAACCTATGCAGTTTGAGAGGCAGTTAAATCCTGATTTTTTTGATAAGTTTAATATTTATGAAGAGATTAGTCACTCTTATACCTATCTTGGGTTTAACCTAAGACGTGAGAAGTTTCAAAATCCAAAGGTAAGAGAGGCTCTTTCACTAGCCATTGATAGACAAGAGATAGTGAATATTTTGTTTTTTAAACATGCAAAGGTATGTACTGGACCATTCTTGCCAAAAACAAAAGCATTCAATCCTGATGTTAAAGCACCAGTCCAAGATATGCAAAAGGCAAAAAAACTTTTAAAAGAAGCTGGTTATGATGATAAAAATCCTTTCAAATTTGAGATTGTTACATCAAACGCTAGTGCAATAAGACCTTACGCTGCACAAATCCTTCAACATCAACTAAAAAAAGTTGGTGTAATAGTAACTCTTAGAGTGATGGAGTGGCAGGCATTTTTGAATATGGTTGTATTTCCAAACAAGTTTGACAGCGTTCTTTTAGGATGGGGACTCTCATCTACCCCAGACCCATATCTCTTCTGGCATAGTGAAAATGACAAGCAGGGTGGATTTAATCTCATAGGGTACAAAAATGCTAAGATTGACAAGATGATAGAAGAATCACAAAGTGTCATCGATAGAGAAAAGTTAGGTAAACTTTGGCGAGAGATGTTTAAGATTATTGTTGAAGATAATCCATATCTCTTTTTATATATTCCAAATTCTATAACAACAGTAAATAAAAATATTAAAAATGTAGAACCTAGCTTGAGTGGCATCTGGCACAACTACATAAAATGGAAAAAAAATTGATAATACTTTTTGACTTAGATGGCACTCTAATTGATTCTACAGACGCGATACTTGAGACTTTTCATCACTCTTTTAAAGTACATAACTATCCAACTCCTAAAGATGAAGATATAACTGCTCTAATTGGATATCCATTAGATGTGATGTATAGAGAATTAGGGGTAGATGAAGATGTTGTTTGGGACTATGTGCATACATATAAAGAGTACTATCGTGTAATATCCACACAAAAAACTACGCTAATAGTTAATGCAAAAGAAGCTGTAACACAGGCTAATGAATTTGCGACTCTTGGTATAGTTACAACAAAAACAGGAAAGTATTCTCAGGTTTTGATGGAACATTTTGATTTGATGAAGTATTTTAAAGTTCTGATCGGACGTGAAGATGTTGAGAAACCAAAACCAGATGCAGAGCCAATCATGAAAGCACTTGAAGTTTTAGATGCTACTAACAGAGAAATATGGATGATTGGAGATACAAAACTTGACCTAATGTCTGCAAAAAATGCAGGTGTAAATTCTATAGGAGTTTTAAGTGGATATGACAATTGTGATATTTTAAAACAACATACAGATATGATATTTAGTGATGCACTAGAAGCTGTTAAATTTCTACATAACAGGAAAAAAACACACATTTCCTTTACTTAGTAATAAAGTGTATTATTTCAAGCTATATTTAAGAGCAAGTTCCCTAAAATACATTAAATTAGAACTGAAGATTCTTATAAAAAAGAAGAAGGAGAATTTATGCTAGAAATTAGATGGCATAGTCGTGCTGGACAAGGTGCTGCTACGGGAGCAAAAGGTTTAGCAGATGTTATTTCTACAACAGGTAAGCATGTACAGGCATTTGCGTTTTATGGATCTGCTAAGCGTGGAGCTGCAATGACTGCATACAACCGTGTTGATGACGCTGTAATAATGAATCATGAAAAATATATGGAACCAGATTTTGTTTTCGTAATTGACCCTGCATTAGTTTACACAAGTGATGTTACTATTAATCATAAAGATAATACAAAATATATTATTACTACTCACCTAAGTAAGGAAGACCTTATTAAGGCTCAACCAAAACTAG
Source organism: Sulfurimonas sp. (assembly GCA_027858865.1). Lineage (GTDB taxonomy): Bacteria > Campylobacterota > Campylobacteria > Campylobacterales > Sulfurimonadaceae > Sulfurimonas. The sequence goes on from JAQIBW010000275.1 coordinate 9,004, forward strand.
AAGGTAAAGAAATTTATACTGTTGATTGTATCACAATTGCTAATGAAACAATTGGTCGTCCTATTCCAAATACACCAATGCTTGGTGCATTTATGAAAGTTTCTGAGATGTATGATATAGAGTTTTTTAAAGAGAGTATGAAAAGAATTCTCGGAAAATTACCACAAAAGATCGTTGATGCGAATATGATTGCAATTCAACGTGCTTATGATGAAGTGAAATAAGGAGCTTATGATGGCAAACAAAGGATGGGATGAATTCGAAATCGGAGCTATGCTTCGCTCATTTGATGGTTCGATAGATGATATTGCAGGAACTGCGCAAGTAGACCGTACATATTCTCCAAGTAGTTCATATACAGCAAGTGTTGCTGATTGGAGACTAGTTAAGCCTGTATTCAATAAAGATTACTGTATTGACTGTCAATTTTGTTGGATTTATTGTCCAGATGTTTCAATCATTGCTAGAGATAAAAAAATGATTGGTGTAGATATGGATCACTGTAAAGGCTGTGGAATTTGTGTTGAAGTTTGTCCTACAAACCCAAAATCACTTTTAATGTTCCCAGAACAAGCAGAAGAAGAGGCAGAGATCGCATCCTGGCCTGCAAAAGATGAGGAGAAATAGTAATGGCATTTGATAAAATGGAATTAAAAGATATTGAAGTATGGGATGGTAACTTTGCAGCTGCTCAAGCTTTAAGACAGTGTCAAATTGACGTTGTTGCTGCTTATCCAATTACTCCATCAACTCCAATTGTTGAAGGTTATGCGAAATTCTTAGCAGACAACTATATTGAGGGTGAATTCGTAATGGTTGAATCTGAGCATGCTGCAATGAGTGGATGTATTGGAGCTGCTGCTGCTGGTGGTCGTGTTGCTACTGCAACATCTTCTCAAGGTTTCGCACTTATGGTAGAGACTCTTTACCAAGCATCTGGTATGCGTTTACCAATCGTTTTAAACGTTGTTAACCGTGCACTAGCTGCTCCACTTAATGTTAATGGTGACCACTCAGATATGTATCTTGGTCGTGATAGTGGTTGGATTCAGTTTGATGCATTCTCTCCACAAGGAGCTTATGACTTAAACTTTATAGCATTTAGAGTTTGTGAAGATCATGGTATTAGACTTCCGTGTATGGTACACCAAGATGGCTTTATGACTTCTCATACAGCTCAAGGTGTTGAAACATTAAGTGATGATGTTGCTTACAACTTTGTTGGTGACTATAAACCAATGAACGATATGCTAGATTTTGAGCATCCTGTAACGCACGGTGTTCAGACTGAAGAAGATTGGCACTTTGAGCATAAAGCTCGTCAACATAATGACCTTATGACTAAAGTTTTTCCTAAGATTGAAGAAGTATTTGCTGATTTTGAGAAACTTACAGGACGTAAATATAACCTCGTCGAAGAGTACGATATGAAAGATGCTGATGTAGCTGTAGTTTGTATGGGTACCTCAGTTGAGACTGCTCGTGAAGTTGCAACTGAGATGAGAGCAAAAGGAATTAAAGCCGGAGTAGTTGGTATTCGTGTTATTCGTCCTTTTCCTTTCATGCAAATTGCCCAAGCACTTAAAGATATAAAAGCAGTAGCTACACTTGACCGTTCTGCTCCTGGTGGAACTGTTGGTATGCTTTTTAATGAGATAGCTGGTTCTATGTATAACCTAGAAAAGCGTCCTATGCTTTGTGGCAAAATTTATGGTCTTGGTGGTCGTGATTTAACTAAAGCACACTTAGTGGAGCTATATACTGAGCTTCAAGCAAATGTAGACGCTGGTAAAATCACAACTCCATTACAACAATTTATCGGTGTTCGCGGACCGAAATTATCATTTTTATAGGAGAATACTATGAGTGAAATGAAAAAAATAAAAAACTTAAAAGAGTTCTCAACATCAGCCGACCGTTTTGAAGGTGCAAACCTTTTATGCCCTGGTTGTGCGCACTCTATCATCGTTCGTGAAGTACTTAATGCTACGAATGATGACTTAGTACTTTCAGCAACTACAGGTTGTCTTGAAGTATGTACTGCTGTTTATCCATATACATCATGGGATGCTTCTTGGATTCACATCGGTTTTGAAAATGGTTCTACTGCTGTTGCAGGTGCTGAAGCAATGTATAAAGCACTTAAAAACAAAGGTCGTTTAAAGCAACCTGATCGTAATCCTAAATTTGTATCTTTTGCAGGTGATGGTGCTTCTTATGATATCGGTTTCCAGTGGATTTCTGGTTGTATGGAACGTGGTCACAATATGATGCACGTTGTTCTTGACAATGAAGTATATGCAAACACTGGTGGTCAAAGATCATCTTCTACACCAATTGGTGCTAGTGCAACTACTTCTCCAGCAGGTCGTGTATCTTACGGTGAAAAGAAAAATAAAAAAGATATGGTATCAATTATGGCTTCACATAATATTCCATATTCAGCTCAAGTTTCTCCAAACAAATGGAAAGACATGGTTAAAAAAATCCAACACGGTATGGCAGTAGAGGGCCCAGTATTTATAAATGCTGTATCTCCATGTACTACTGAGTGGAAATTTGATCCTAAAGATACAATGATGTTAGCTGACTTAGCAACTGATTCATTAGTATTCCCACTGTATGAGATTATTGACGGACATGAGTTAAACATCACTTACCGTCCTAAAAATGTTGTTCCAGTTGAAGAGTATTTAGCTGCACAAGGACGTTTCAAGCACTTATTTAAAGATGAGTATAAGCACTTAATCAAAGAGTGGCAAGAGCGCGTAGATGCTAACTGGTCATACTTACAACGCCGCGAAGAAGCTCGCGTTTAAAAGATTCTAGCTTCGGCGCAATTTGCGTCCAACTCAGACACGGCATACTTTAAGTATAGCCTTAGTCTGAGTTAAACACAACTTACACCAAATCTAAAACTTTTAACAAATAAATCTCGAAATTAGTGAACAATCAAATTCTGCAAGTAATGGATATCGCTTCTCGGAAGTGAGGCCTCAGCCTCGCCTTCTAGCTAAATCTCAAATCTAATCTATCAACTTCAATATAAATAAATTTAAAAATGATAGAATAGTGCAATAAAATTAAGGAAATATAAATATGCCATTATTAGACTCATTTACAGTTGACCACACTATCATGCCAGCACCTGCCGTTCGTAAAGCTAAGGGAATGAAAACTCCAAGCGGAGATGATATTACAGTTTTTGATTTACGTTTTGTTAAACCAAATGAAGAGGTTCTTTCACAAGAGGGGATTCATACATTAGAGCATCTGTTTGCAGGTTTTATGAGAGATCATTTAAACTCTAGTACAACTGAGATTATTGATCTTTCTCCAATGGGATGCCGTACAGGTTTTTACATGTCTGTTTTAGGTTCTCCTAGTGAGGAAACTGTTGCTGGGGCATGGGAAGCTTCTATGAAAGATGTTTTGAATGTTAAAGAACAAAAAGATATTCCTGAACTGAATATTTATCAGTGTGGAACGTACAAGATGCATTCACTCTCAGATGCTAAAGATATAGCATCTGCTGTACTACGCAAAGACATAGATATTATGGATAACGATGCCTTAGCACTGGATCTATCAAAAGTAGAAGACTAGATGTATATTTTACTACCTATGAATAGTGATGAAGTTCAAGAAGCTTCTCTCACTAAGCTTGACGATGTAAAGATATGGGCTCAGATTCTTGTAGAAGAGGGGCAGTTAGTAGAAGTAGCTCACTCCGCAGATAAAGACAGCTTTGAAAAATTAAGCGAGTGTGTTGTAGTAGTTAATGACAATGAATATGTTTGGCCATTTATGGAAAAAAATATGATGGTATTAGTTGCTCACACACAAAGAAGTATAGATGATGTTGTTGAAGCTTATCTATTTAAAGAGCTACACGACTTAGCTTACTAAAATGAACTTAGATAAATTTTTACAACTTTTCACTCCTCTTCCAGGTAACCACTACCTTCAGGTGACTACTTGTGAAGATGAAATAACTACAGCCCTAAAAGATATGATGGATAGAGTGAGTGGTAAATTAAACCTTGCTCTTTATAACGAAGACAATCTAAACTTTTCACAAGCTTTTCGTGCATTGCCAAGAGACCATGATATGGTAATTTTAAAAGATATTTTTCATAAACATGAGAACCCAAAAATGATTTTAAAATTAGCATACTTAACACTTGCAAATACGGCAAATGTTATTATTATGGAAAAAAAAGGCATTATGGACATCGAGGCTATAAAAGCCCTTTTAGAAGAGTTTGAATTTCGTGCGCCAAATGAAATTGATCTAGTTGATGGATATGATTTAGTAATAGCAAAGAAGATGCACATGTGGGGGAATGGACTTTAGTGGATAAATTTAACGATGAACTACATGAGATAGTTCTGAGCGAAGACGGCTCTTTTACAGCATATTCAAAAGAGTATGATGAGCATTATCACTCCACAAAAGATGGAGCGATGAAAGAGTCACTTTTTAAACATGTATTTCCTGCTTTTAAAATCAAAGAAAATCAAGATGATATAAATATACTAGATATCTGTTATGGGCTAGGTTTTAACACTTTAGCTACGCTTCATCATCACAAAAAAAACTCTCTTAACTCAAAGTTAAACATATATTCTCCTGAGCTAGATGCTACTCTTATATCTTCACTAAAAGACTTCAGTTACCCACCAGAGTTTGATGAGTTTAAACATATAGTTTTAGAATTATGTGAACATGGTGTTTATAAGGATAAAGATTTTTATATTGAGATTTTTATTGGAGATGCACGAGACTATGTTAGAGAGTTTAAAAATAAGTTTGACATAGTTTATCAAGACGCATTTTCTCCAAGCTCTAATCCTACGCTTTGGACATTAGAGTATTTTACAGATATTAAAAATGCAATGAAGAAAGATGGAGTGCTCACTACATACTCTATCTCTTTAGCCACTAGACTGGCTCTATTTAAAAATGGTTTTAATCTTTATGTAAATAGTGCAGAGGGAATCAGAACGGCTACTGTAGCATCTGAGGCTTTGCTACAAGATTTCACTCTTGTAGATATGGAGCATAAAATATCATGCAACCCAGATGCTGAGCCTTTAAGAGATTAGTATCTAGCTGTAATTGAGTCTACATCATCCCATGTAATATCAGAACTGTTTTTAGACTGATGAGAGATGATATGTGAAACATACCTAGCAAACATATCAGTTTCTACATTCACCTTTGAACCTATACGGTAGTTTTTAAAAAGTGTCTCTTTCATGGTTATTGGTATGATTGTAAGCCTAAAGTTATCTGAGTTAACCTCATTGACTGTTAGGCTGACTCCATCTATAGTTATTGAACCTTTTGGTACGATGTAAGGTATGAATTTTTTGTCAACACTTACAAAAACATCAAATGAGTTTCCACTATTTTTTATATCTTTGATTGTTCCAATAGCATCTATATGCCCTTGAACAATATGACCTTCAAATCTATCACCCATCATCATCGCAGGCTCTATATGAACTTCATTCTTAAAGTTTTCAAGAGCAAGATGCTTTTGAGATTCTGGAGACAGCTCTACACTAAAGCCATCGTTAGAAAGTTTAACAACACTTAGACATGCACCATTGATTGCAATAGAGTCACCAAGTTTTGCTTTGTATTTTGATTTTATACTTAACTCACTTCCTGAGAAGCTTTTTACTGTTGCTATTTCTCTGATTAATCCTGTAAACATTATATGATTCCTCTAAAAAACAATTTTGCCATCTTCTTGCAGATTTTTGATAATCTCTTTGGCTTTAGTATGACCTTTATAGGCAGCTTTTCTACATAAATCAAGTGCTTTATCGTGATCTTGTTCACATCCAAAGCCTTGGTCATATAGTTGACCTAGATTGTAAAGTCCCTCAGCTAATTCACCATCAGCAGCTTTTGAAAAACAGATGAAACATCTGGCTTCATCTTTAGCAACTCCATGACCTTCTTTATAAAGAACACCTAGATTATTGAAACTCTCAAGGTGACCTCTTTTAGCTCCCTCTTCATACCAAAAAGCAGCCTCAGAATAGCTCTGTAAGCATCCAAGACCACGCTCTAACATAAGAGCTACTTCATACATTGCAGGAGGTACTTCTCTTGTAGCTGCTTGCATATGAAGGTCATGTGCTTTGAACTGGTCATGTTCAACTCCACCTAATCCATTCATATATAAAATAGCTAGATTAAAAAGTGCATATGGCTGTTTTAGCTCTGCAGCTTTTTCATAATACTCTAAGGCTTTTTTATCATCTTTTTCACAGCCTTGTGCATTTTGATACATAAAACCCAAAGATGTTAAGGCCTCTGGATTTGCATCAGATGCTAGTTGTATGTAGAGTTCAAGTGCTGTTTTAAAGTTACCACTGTTGTACGCTTCATTTGCTTTTTTTATCATTATTTCTCATTCTCAGTTCGTATGGGTTGTCTATAGCTTCTTTTATTGGACTTTTTTTTCAAAATCTCTTTAAGAAGTTCCTCTTTTGTAGTTAGATGATCTTCTCTAACTTTATGCTCATCGCAGCCATCAATTCCTTCATCAAATTCAACAACTTCGGGAACATAATCTTCAAATAAATCTTTTTTATCTTTACTCATTTTGAAAAACCTTAAGTAATTCTATATATATTATGGTAATGATACTCAAATATGATAAAATTCGGCTAAATTAAAAATCAAATTTTTTTTAGCAGGACTTAAATATATGAATTATGATGTAATAATTATTGGTGGGGGTCATGCTGGTGTTGAAGCGGCTCTATCATCTGCAAGAATGGGACATAAAACTCTTATGATTTCAATGCTTGCCGAAAATGTTGGTGCTACAAGTTGTAACCCTGCAATCGGTGGTTTAGCTAAGGGACATTTAGTTCGTGAGTTAGATGCTCTTGGTGGTGAGATGGGTCTTATAACTGACGCGGCAGGAATACAGTTTCGCATACTTAACCAAACTAAAGGTCCAGCCGTTCGTGGAAGTCGCGCACAAATAGATATGGACAAGTACAGAATCATAGCTAGAAATAAAGTTTTAAATACTCCAAACCTTGATTTAGTACAAGAGATGGCAGAGAGTCTGATACTAGAAGACATAGGAAGTGGGACTGAAGTCCTGCAAACAGGCGAGGCTGAAGCCTCACTTCCAAGAGAAAACCTCGGAGGTGGGACTTCAGTCCCGCAAAAGGTCGTAGGTGTTAAAACCAACCTTTTAAATGAATACAAAGCCAAAAGAGTAATCATCACAAGTGGTACATTTTTAAAAGGTGTTATCCATATAGGTGAGATAAAACAAGAGGGTGGTCGTTTTGGCGAGCAAACAAGTGTAGGGCTTAGTGATTCTTTAAAAAAGTGTGGTTTTGAGATTGGTCGTCTAAAAACAGGAACTTGTGCAAGAATAGATAGTTCAAGTATTGACTTTTCAGTGATGGAAGAGCAGGGTGGAGATGAGACTCCTTGTCCATTTAGTTTTAGAACAAACCGCGAAGAGTTCAGAGCTACAAAAAAACAGATTTCTTGTTTCATAGCTTATACAAATCAAAATACTCACGACATAATAGAATCTAACTTTTACAGAGCACCACTTTTTACTGGACAAATTGAGGGAACAGGTCCTAGATATTGCCCTAGTATTGAAGACAAAGTAAATCGCTTTAGAGATAAAGATAGACATCATCTTTTTATAGAGCCACAAACTATGGACAATACTGAGTGTTATATAAATGGAATGAGTACATCACTTCCACCAGAAGTTCAACAGCAGATGATTCACTCAGTTCACGGTATGGAGAATGCGAAGATTGTTCGTTATGGATATGCTATAGAGTATGACTTTGTAGATCCACGTGAACTAAAACACTCTTTAGAGACAAAGAAAATCAAGCATCTATATTTAGCTGGACAGATAAATGGAACTACTGGTTATGAAGAAGCAGCAGCCCAAGGGTTAATGGCGGGGATTAATGCTTCACTTTCACTCCAAGGCAAAGAGCCACTTGTTCTTAGACGTGATGAAGCATATATTGGTGTTCTTATTGATGACTTAGTTACTAAAGGAACTAAAGAGCCATATAGAATGTTTACATCTCGCGCAGAGTATAGACTTCTTCTTCGTGAAGAGTCAGCAGATACTAGACTTAGTCGCTATGGACATGAGCTTGGACTTTTAAGTGATAAGTTTTATCACGGAGTTGAACTTAAAAATAAACAGATTAAAGAGGGTGCGCAACTTTTAGAAGATACAAAGTTTACTCCAAACAAAGATTTTATAGCATTTTTAGAGTCAATGGATGAAGTTGCGATTAAAGATATATCTACCGCTCAACAACTAGTAGCAAGAAAAAGTTTTGATGTAAACAAGATGATAAAGTTAGTGCCTGAGCTAGACCAGTATGATGACTATATAAAAGAAGAGATTTTAGTAGAAGGTAAGTATGCACGCTATATAGAAAAGCAGAGTGAAGAGATACAGAGAATGAAAAAGTATCTTAAAATCGCCATACCAGAAGGCTTTGATTTTAAACAGGTAACTGGTTTATCTAAAGAGATAGTTGAAAAACTAGAGACATTTAACCCTCCAACACTTCAATCAGCCATACAGATTAGTGGAGTAACACCCGCAGCTATAGAGATACTACATATATACATAAGAATAGCAAGTAAGAGAAAGAAATAATGAAGACTTACTACTATGTACACACTGGGCACCGAATAGGTTTAGATAGATTTAGAAGAGCATGTACAATCATTCGTCTTTTAAAGGGTGTTGATATTACTCTATTATGTTCAGATTTTCGTATTGCACAGATTGCTGCTGAATTTGGCATAGAGAAAAGTGTTGGAATCGATGTAGTAAGAAATATTCCACAGATATCACATCATGGTGATAAAATTATATTTGATTCAGATGAAGCAAATCCTATAATGTTAGATGACATGAGAAAATATTTCTCTACTTTCATCAGAGTTAGTGATAAGAAAGATGATAAAAAAGAAAAAAATGAATTATTGATATCACCATACTTAAATGAAACAGATGTATGTAATGTAATTGTTATTGATGATAAGTATTTTGAAAAAGAAGAAAAAAACATAGAATTGTCTTACTTTTTTGGAGATGATGATTATGACAAACAGTTAGAGCAAAACTTTT
>JAQIBW010000192.1 GCA_027858865.1 Sulfurimonas sp.
GATAAAATCTCAATTGCTACAGTGCATGTGAAAAAGTTTCCTAAACTTAAGACCAAACTCTACGCTCCAAATTTTGAATATATTGTTGAAGAACTTACAAAACTCGATTGTGATTTCAACGATGAGAAACTTATGAAACTTATGTTAGAACAAAAAGAAATATCTGCATTTTCACAGTTTGTATATGACTTTTTAGATAAAAATGAAGTAAATAAAAGTATCAAGGCTGTAGGCAAATCAGAAGCATTAAAGCTTGAACTTACAAGACGGTTTAACAAGGTCTTAAATAACACTTCTGATCTGTCTCGTCACTACTGCGGAAATATAGAGTTTTATATATGGAAAAGAGCTAGAGAATCTAATGAGATATATGAGTATCTTAAAACAAATATGGCTAGATCGATACCTAATAGTTCAAGGTTTTTACTTCATAAGGGCAAGATAACTACTATAGAGATGCAACCTTATCTTCTATATGAGAAACAAAAAGTTCTGGTGCTCTCAAACTCTCTACAAACGCTTGGTGTATTTAAGGGTGTAGTTAATGAGATGTTTTCTAAATGGAACTTCTTCTGCTTTACAAAAGTTTTTCTTTTAGATGCTTGGATTCATAGCAATATACCTGATAAAATAATCATAGATTATGATTTTAAAAGTTCTGTCTTTGATGATGGTATAGAGTTTTTAAAACTAGCAATTAATAAATATCCAGTTATCAAAGACGCGATTAGCATGGATCAACTATATTTTATTGCAAATGACAAAGGTTACGAAAAACTGAGTAAATATAAGAGCACTCATAATTTTTCAATAATTCAAGAACCATTGACTTTAGACGCTATTTATGAGAATCTTATTTATGACTAAGGATTTCAAATCAAACTTCTAATCATAAGCCTATTTATCTTCTCTGGACTGCTTCTAGAGGCTCAAACACGCTATAGAACGCAGATCATAATGGGTACTTTTATAACAATCTCTGTAGATGCAGAAGATAAGCATCTAGTAGAGCATGGTTTTAAAATAATGAAAGGAGTAGATGCTTCACTATCTTCATATAAACAAAGTGCTGTTATTTACAGGCTAAATAGAGATAAAAAAGTAAAACTTGATAGTTATTCATACCAAGCACTTAAAGAGAGTACAGAATTATATAGAAATAGTGATGGTTACTTTGATATAACAATTGGTTCTATTACAAAAGACTTGTACCATTTTGGAGAGCAAGAGAGAGTTCCATCAAGGCAAGAACTTTCAGATGCAAAAGTAAATTTTAAAGGTGTTCATTTTAGCAGAGGTGAAGCCTATTTAGATGAAGGAATAAAGCTTGACCTTGGTGGTATGGGTAAAGGTTTTGGAGTTGATAAGGTAGCTGGATATTTTAGAGCAAATAACATAGAAGCTCGAATCTCTGCTAGTGGAGATATTCGCTGTCTTGATATCTGTTCAATAGAAGTTCAAAGCCCATTTTCTGATGATAAATTACTATCGTTTAAAACATCTAAAAAAGATCTTGGCATAACTACAAGCGGAAACTACAACAGATATGTAAAGTCAACTGAGAACAATCATCTGATAAATCCAAAACTGAAAAAGTCACAGACAAAGTTTGTCTCTATAACTTTGATAGGAAGTATGAACAGCAGCTTTTTGGATGCTTATGCAACTGCTGCAAGTGTGATGCCAATAAAAAAAGCTTATGAGTTTTTGGACTCTTTAGAACTTGCATACATTGTTTTGCAAAGTGATGCACAGATGAAGATAAGTTCAAATATTCACGAGTATACAGACTCTTTACTCATGAATAATGCTATAAAAAAGTAACCAAGATATATATAGTATAAGAGATAAAAATACAAAAAATGATATAAGTTTTAAAAGTGCAGCAAACTCAAAACCATTTAGTATTAGCATCGGTGTAAATATCTCTAGCAAGGCACTTAAAAAGGTTAGATAAATAAGTACTAAAGTACTCTTTTTATATCTGTGTTTTGTAAAGACTAAAAAGTGTAAAAGTACCATAGAAATAAGTCCAAATGAAAATATGTGTGGCAGAACTAACTTTAGTGCACCACCAGAGCTCTTGGCAGGTATAAACTTCTCTTCATCCCCTAGATAGTAATCCAATACACCTTCATAGCTAAAGCCAATTTTATAATCAAAAAGCATAACAGCACTAATAATTAGTAGTAGTGAAAAAATAAGATAGTAGATGATGGATAGTTTATACGCCTTTTGCATAAAGTTTCCAAAATGAATAGAGAATCATGTATACAGCGCTTAGATGCCAGATAAAAAAAGTAATAACGTAGATATATATAAATATGGCAGATACGAAGTAGGCTAGAGCAATAGTTACCAGAGAAGTGATAGCACTAATCATAAGAATATTGGTCATAAAAGTTCTACTTCTGTTTGCAAGACGAATAAAAATGGCACTAAGAGTAAGTAAAATCATCATCATAAAAAATATTTCTACATGCCAAAACTCTAAGAAGGAAGCCTTAGTTATGGGGTCAATAAATTCTGCTTCACTTCCAACAAGTGTAATCTTTATAGCATCTACAGAGATGCCAAAACCAAAATACTTTACAAAAATATCAGAGATGATATAAAGAAGTATAAAGCTAAGAAAACCAGTGAGAATGAGTTTCATTACCTTGTCTTTTTTTATATTGTTTATAAGAGTGAATTTCACTATTTAACCTTTAGAATCTCATTGTAAAAAGCAAATGCGAGTCGTGAAGAGTCTGTTATGCTTCTTGCACTAAGTGTTGCCCCTGTTATAGTTGGAATCTCTCTGCCAACATTCAGCTGTTTATCTGTAGTAATATTCTCAAATTGAGAAGTCCACTTTTTTGACGGTAAGTACTCTGTAGGTTCATTAAAGGCGATGATTTCTATACCTAAAAGAGTTGAGTCATTTGAGATAAGGTAGAGAACAACAGCATTTTTTGAGCGAACCTTTTTGTTTATAAGAATGCCATAACCGAGAGTCTCACCATCTTTTGTAGCCTTAAAGGTTCTAAATATCTTAGAACTTAAGTTCACTCTTGCGCTATCTTGAATTATTTTAGCTTGTGCATTGTTAATCATAATATTTTTTTTAACTACTTCAACATTTACCCCATAGCTTTGTTTCATAGCATCTATGGGAGATATGAGTATTTTAGCACTTAGAGGAAGCGCTAAAATCAAAATTATATAAAGAATGCTTTTACGCATAATAAATCCTTTTTAGAAAATGAATCCCATAGAGATACTTGTTGTATCTGTATCAATTGTACCTTGGCTTGCCATTGCATAGTCAAGTTTTAATACAACTTGCTCATGTGGAAAGTAGTTTATACCAACTGTTGTTGTATCAATTGAGTCACCAGAAGTTCCATCTGCTCTCTCTTGCTCCGGGTTGATACTTTCATACTGAACAAAGACAGGAAGTTGTTTTTTTAAAGATGTTAGAGATAAAACATCGAAACTTGCATTAACATAACCACCTTGAGCTTTTTCTACGGCATTTACTGCAATATCTGAAGCATCTGATCTATCTGTTTGAGTATAAACACCATAAACTCTAGCACCACTATTTTTATAATCTAGATGCACATCATACATATTTGTAGTTGAATTTTCACCATTTACAGATGGTGCAGAGTATGCAGAAGCACCAATAAGAAGACCGTTTATACCAGTATAGTCAACTCTTGCAATAAAAGCCATGTTTGCATCGGTCTGTTTAAATGAACCACCACGACCACTTCGTAACCATGAAGAACCGGTAACACCTGTTTGAAGAGCACTAACTGCTGCAAATTTGTATGATAAGTTGTCAATAATATCACCATAAACCATCGCACCACTCTCATGCCAAGTTGAAGGGATAAGGTATTTTGCTGTATTTGGTCTTTGAACTGTAGTAAATAGTGTCGGCTCATGTCTCTCGTTTAAAAGACCCATAGGCATTAGCATATTACCAACTCTGATATTTGCATGTTGATTTATAAGGAAATCAAGATACATAAACTCAACTATTACTTCTCCACCCTCAGCCGTACCACCATTATTAGCCACACCACCATGTTCAAACTCAATTTCTGTATTTAAGATGATGTTATCACTAAACTTATAACCTATATATGGAACAAACCTATATACATCAAGAGTTGTTTTGTCAGCACCATTGTTTGTCTTAGCATCTGAGTAATACATTTCACCATAACCACCAATACTTAGAGGAGATTTTGAGTAGTAAACTTTAGAAGCTGCAGCTCCAAGACCACTGTGAGATTTTTTATTGTCAACTACAGTATAGTTAAATCCTGTTTTTAAGTCACTTGTCTCATCAACTAATGTTTGTGTCATTTCACGAAGTTCTTTAACTTCTTGCTTAAGAGCTTGAATGTCTGCTGACTCACCTGCGTAAGCAGTGCTACCTAGTAGTAAAAAAGCACTAAGTGCTAATGTTATGTTTCTTGTTTTCATATAATTTCCTTTTGGTAATGATATTTGTTATCATTAAGTTATATTTGAATTGTAACTCAATAATTCTTAAATGAATATAAAAATGATAATTATTATTGATAAGTGTAGATAAAAGGACTTAATAATAAATTAGCTATAATAAATAAAAAATATAGAGAGTATATGAGAGAAATATTTAATAGAGTAGAAGAAAATGGCGAAGTAGTTATTGAAGTAAATATAGAAGCAACAGATGCTAAAGAGATGAACCCTTGGCTTTTTAGCGTATTTATAAAATATGATAGTTTAGATGAGAGTAAAGATGGTTATGAAGAGTTCTTAGAGACTAAAGAAGCTCTTATCATCTCTTTAGAGCAACAAGACAGAACAAAGTATGTTGGTTGTAGAGTTGTTGATGGATGGAATGAGTTTTACTTCTATGCATATGACTCTAAAAAACTTGACTCTATAGCTAGTAAAATACTAACTCCTTCAAACTATGTTTATGAAAGCAATGTTGTAAGAGATACAAAATGGGGATTTTATGAAACTCAGCTTTTTCCAACAGAGTTAGAGTTTTGTCATATACAAAGTGCAAAAATAATCTTCTTACTTGAAGAAGAGGAAGAAGACCTTACACTAGAGAGAGATGTTGAGCACTATGTCTCTTTTGAGACACCAACACAGAAAAATAGGTTTATAAACACACTAGAACTTGATGGTTTTAGTTTCAAAGATGATATAAGCAGTGAAGAATTTGAACATGGGGTAGCCCTTGTTAAAAAGCATGCTGTAACAGAGGCAGAAGTTAAAAAAGTTGTTGATGAACTTTTTGCTATAGTAAAAGAAAACAACGGCTACTATGAAGGTTGGAGTACAACTTTAATGAATGAAGAAGAGAACTAAATGAAAGAAATGTTCAAAATCGTAGGAGTAGTAAACTACCTCATAGTAGTCTTTTTAAATGCTTTTACAGATTTGGGACATAAAATCATTATCCAAAACACCATCTTTAAAGTTTATGATGGAGAGATGCAGATTGTGCTTACGGCAATCGTAAATGCTCTAATTCTTATGCCTTTTATTTTAGTCTTTTCTCCTTCTGGTTTTTTGGCAGATAGGTTTGCTAAAAATCTGATTATGAAACATGCATCTTCACTTGCAGTGCTCTTTACTATTCTAATTACCTTTTCATACTATCAGGGCTGGTTTTTTACAGCATTTTTCATGACGTTTATGCTTGCTCTTCAGAGTGCTATTTATGGTCCTGCAAAGTATGGGTATATAAAAGAGCTAGTCGGTGTAAAGTTTATTAGCTTTGGTAACGGGGCTGTTCAAGCAGTTACTACGGTGGCAATTCTTAGCGGTATTATATTTTATACGGTTTTGTTTGAAGTAGCATTAGCAGATAACTTTACAACGAAAGAAGATGTTCTTAGTGTTATAGCTCCTATTGGATGGTTATTAGTCTTAGGCTCTACTCTAGAGTGGTTTTTAGCTTCAAAACTACCAAATAAAATGATAGAAGCAAGTCAGAAGAAGTTTATATTTAAGAGATATATTCAGGGTGAGTATCTGCAAAAGAATCTAAAAACAGTTATTAGAAAAAAAGAGATTTTTGAAGCTATTTTAGGTCTTAGCCTTTTTTGGTCTATCTCTCAAGTTGTTTTAGCAATTTTTGGCGAGTATGCAAAAAGTGAACTTGGCATCACAAATGCCATCTATGTTCAAGGAGCTATGGCTATGGCTGGCTTTGGTATTATCGCCGGATCCATCATGGCAGCTTCATATTCAAAGTATTATGTAAACAGTGGTGTCGCTACTATTGGTGCTGTTGGTATGACTATTATAGTTTTTATTATTCCGACAAGTGACTCTATGATTAGCCTTACGATTCTATTTACTTTTTTTGGAATTTTTTCAGGTTTTATAATGGTTCCTTTAAACTCTCTTATTCAACTTCGCGCTCCAAGAGTACACCTTGGAGTTATACTCGCAGGAAACAACTTTATACAAAATATTTTCATGGTTTCATTTTTGATTTTAACAACTATATTCGCTTACTTTGGAACAAATGCAGTAGCTCTGTTTTATCTTATGGGAATTGTAGGAATATACTTAAGTTATATTCTCTTTAAAAGATATTTTGTACTATCCTTTTGGGCTTTTGTTGAGATGATTTTAAAAGTAAGATATAACTTTCATTACAAGGGACTTGAAAATATTCCACGTTCTGGGGGAGTTTTACTTTTAGGAAATCATGTTAGTTGGGTTGACTGGGCAATAATCCAGATACCTATAAATAGACGACTTAATTTTATGGTCGATAAAGATATCTACAACTGGAAATTTTTTCATAAAGCACTTAAAAAAGGTGAGGCTATCCCAATTTCACAAAAAGCTTCAAAAGATGCCTTCTTAGAAGCCTCACAAAGACTAAAAAATGGTAAAATTGTGGCTCTATTTCCAGAGGGACAAATCAGCCCCGATGGAGAGACTGGAAAGTTTTATAAGGGATATGAACTTATCTCTAGTGATTATGACGGGAAGATAGCTACTTTTTTCATCGATGGGATGAATGGAAGTATATTTTCTAAGACTAAAAGCTTTAATCTATTTAGTAGAAGAGACGTAACTGTTTACTTCTCAGAACCGGTTTGTAGAGAGACGAAAACTCAAGAATTAAGAGAAATTATTACAAATTTAAAGGATAAACATGAAACTGAACAAGCCTAAGCATTCACTATTTCGTAATGGAATGTATGCAGTAGAAGGTTTTATTGATATAACAAAAAATGAGACATCATTTAAGTGGCAACTGCTTATGCTTACAGTTATGGGCATAGTAGCTTGGAACTTACCTGTTAGTTTTGGATATTCAAGCATCTTGTTTATATCATTATTTATCCCGGTATTAGCAGAGGTTACAAACAGTTCTATTGAGAGAGTTGTTGATTTAGTAACTTCGGATTATCATATACTTGCAAAACAGGCCAAAGA
>JAQIBW010000308.1 GCA_027858865.1 Sulfurimonas sp.
AATAATACATTTAAAGGACTTTATGTTGATGGCTCAAAAAACCAATTACACAAAGATAACAGCTAAAATAATATTTATAACTCTTTTCTTTACCCTCATTTCAGCATACACCTATAGTGAATACATGAAAAAAAATGCGATATCTACTTTAGCCCAGATAGATGCTAAAAAGACAAGCATACTTGTATTTGAAACACTTTACACTGCTATGCAGAGAGGTTGGAGTAAAGAAGATCTCAATGAAATTATTCATAGATTAAATAGAGTAGATGAAAACATGGAAGTTAATGTCTATAGAAGCAGCATAGTTGCTAATCTTTCTGGGGATATTGAAAAAGACAAAACTGCGAGAGAATCAGTTCTCTCAATTAAAGAGGCAATGAAGGGTAAGGAATCTCTTAATATTTCAAATTTAGACTTCATAAACTACTATTATCCTGTTGTAACTAAAGATGCTTGCATAAAATGTCATACCAATGCAAAAACTGGTGACACACTAGGTGTTATATATATTTCATATCCAGTTGATGAACTAAAGATATCTCTATATGAGTTGATAAAATTTTTTATTATATTTATAGTTGTGTTTTCTTTAGTTATATTCTTAGCAATTTTTATAGAGCTTGATAGATATTTAATAAAGCCAATTAAAAATTTCTCAAACGTAATTAAAAACATTACAAACTCTCACGATATGACAAAGCGTGTAGAAGTAAACGACAACATAGAAGAGATAGATGCTATAAAAGATGTTTTTAATAATATGCTTGACTCCATAGAACATCAGTTTTACTATGACATTTTAACCGGTCTTCAAAATAGAAGAAGACTTACTGAGCTACTTGAACTTCGAAAGAACTCATTTTTGATGATAGTAAATATTGACTCTTTTCAAGAGATAAATGACTTGTATGGCGATAATATAGGGGACTACCTGTTACAAGAGTTTGCTAAATTCCTAAAAAATCTTGTGCCAAAAGATGGACAACTATATAGACTTCACTCTGATGAGTTTGCATACCTTTGCCAAAAAGGAATGGATTTAAAAGATTTTATAACATTCGCTTCTCTTGTTAGTGAGAAGATTTCTCAAGAAAGCTTTTCACTTAACTCTAAAGGTGAAGTTAGTCTAAGTGCAACTATTGGTATGTCCTATGGGACTAGCATGCTTCTTGTCAATGCAGACACAGCTCTTGTTGTTGCAAAGAAAAATAGAAAAAACTATCTTCTTTATGATGAATCAATGGCAATGGCAAAAGAGTATGAAAAGAACTTTGCTTGGGCAAAACGTCTAAAAAAAGCGATAGATGAAGATAAAATAGTACCTCTATTTCAGCCAATAGTAGATGTTAAAACGCAAAAAATAGTTAAGTATGAAGCTCTTATGAGAATAGTTGATGAGAACGGTACATACATAGCACCAATTCACTTTTTAGAACTTGCTAAAAAAAATAAACTCTATCATCAGCTCACGAGAATAATGATAGATAAAACATTTGAAAAGTTCAAGGATGTCTCATATATTGTCTCCATAAATATCTCAGTTGAAGATATATTAAACAGAGAGATTTACAATTTTATACTAGAAAAACTACGAACTTCTCAAATGAGTGAGAGAGTAGTTTTTGAAATTATAGAGTCAGATGGTATAGAAAATTTTGATGAAGTTATAGAGTTTATTAATGAAGTTAAAAAGTATGGCGCAAGGGTATCTATTGATGATTTTGGAACTGGATACTCTAATTTTGAGTACCTTATGAAGTTAAAAGTTGATTACATCAAGATAGATGGTTCAATGATTAAAAATATAGATACAAATAAGGATTCTCAACTTATTACTCAAACAATAGTTGAATTTGCCAAAAAGATGAATATTCAAACAGTAGCAGAATTTGTGTACTCTAAAAATATTTTTGATAAGGTTGTTGAGCTTGATGTAGACTTCGCCCAAGGATATTACTTTGGAGAACCTAGTGAAACTATAGAGTAATCTTTTAAATATTATTAATAATGTAAGTTGCATAAAGATATAATCGTTACAATTAAAATTATAAGTGATATTTATGGTCAGAAAAAATCTAAAAAAGATAAGTAAAAGCGAAAAACTAAAAGAATTTATAAAAAAATATAAAGTCCCGCCGGAGTATCTTTCTACAAATAGGAAAATGGTCTCCAAAGCAGTCTTTATCGGTATTTTCATAGCCTTTATACCGATGCCGATGCAGATGCTTTTAGTTCTTGCGATGATGCCATTTTTTAAGTTTAACGTACCTATAGCTCTTGCAATGTGTTGGCTTAGCAACCCTTTTACAATGCCTCCTATGTACTATATGGAGTATTTAACTGGTTCTTTCTTTTTAGGGAGTGAGCCTCTGGAAGTTAATATGACTTTAGAGTGGTTTAGCAAAAATATTGATAATATTTTTATAGACCTGTATACGGGAACACTTTTTTACTCAGTTGTCGGCTCTTTAAGTGGATACTGGTTAGTAAATCATTTTTGGAGAGGTTCAGTTGAGCGAGATAAAAAGCTTCATCGCCATGATAGAGAATCTTAAGAGTTTTTCTTAAGACCTTTTGTTTTTGATAGTCTTTCATAGTGTATCCAAGCAACAACCCCGACTAAACTCATAGCCAGACTCATAACTTGACCTTGAGTTATCACGCCACAACATACATAACCTATCTGAACATCAGGAGCACGGTAAATCTCTGCTATAGCTCTAAAGATGCCATAACTGATAGCATAAACTAAAATAAGTTCTCCACTAAATCTTTGATACTTTCTGTACGCGTAAACTACTATGAAAACACCTACTCCCTCTAATGCTGCTTCATAAAGTTGTGAAGGA
Organism: Sulfurimonas sp.; assembly: GCA_027858865.1. Lineage (GTDB taxonomy): Bacteria > Campylobacterota > Campylobacteria > Campylobacterales > Sulfurimonadaceae > Sulfurimonas. Next base: position 2,853 of record JAQIBW010000308.1, read on the forward strand.
TGACGAAGAACTCCATCTACTAAAATCCCCCAACTAACATCTGTCTCTCGACCAACTAATTCTTGATTTAAAAAATTACCAATACGACCAAATACAAAAGCAAGAGGTACACTAAGAGCTACTAAATCCATAATCTTTCCAAAAGCAACTTTGTGCTTTTTTGAGTAAAGATATGTACTTATAAGAAAGCCAAAAATAGCACCATGATAACTCATACCACGGATGCCAATAAACTCACCGTTTTGAAAAGGATTGAATATCTGCCAAGGATTAGTAAGATAGTATAGAGTTTGCGTATCGTAAAATAGTATGTAACCTAGTCTAGCACCTAATATAACACCTATCTCTACATAAATAAAGTAGTTGTCTATTTCTTTACCCTTAAAGTCTAAGTTATCTCTTTTTATAAAGTACTTACCGAGGTACAGAGCACTAAGAAGCGCCAAGACATACATAATCCCATACCAATGAACAGGAAAAGAGATTATGTGAAAGGCTATAGGGTTGAAGGTGTCATATATGTGATTCCAAGAGTTCATCTATTTTCTCAACGCCTCCGCAATAAGTTCTATCGGATTTTTAAACACAGTCTCAACATCTAAGTAGTTCATAGACGCATTTATCTGCATCCTACAAGCACTACACTCAGCACTAACTATATCTGCTTTAGTCTCTCTTATCATAGCAGCTTTAGGAATACCAGCAGCTTTTGCAAAATGATATTTTTCACTCTGCATAGTAACACCGCCAAACCCACAACAAACATTTGGATCACTCATCTCTACTATGTTGTAGTTTTTACTGATTAAGTTTCTAGGTTCTAAATATAGTCCTTGCATTTTCTTAGCATGACAAGGATCATGATAAGTGACTATTTTTGTATCTTTTTTCTTCGTTTTTAGGAGTTGCTCTAGATGCGTATGATGCTGAAGCCACTCTGTTGCCATAAAAATTTTATCTTTAATAGCGACCGCTCTAGCTTTCCACTCAGGCTGGTCATGAAAGTAGTGTTCATAGTCTATTTTAAGCATTGCAGAACATGTAGCTTCTGGAACTATAATAGCTTCAACATCTTTAGAAAAACTCTCAAAATACTCTATGTTAAACTTAGCGTTATAATCAACCGTATCAAAATCACCTGTAAAATAAGCAGGAGCTGAACAACACTTTTGACTTTTTGCTAAAAATGCATCAATCTCTAAATGTTCTAAAATCTCTAAAAGACTCTCTCCAATATCTTTATAGTTGTAGTTAGCTAAACAGCCTATAAAAATAGCTACTTTTCTTTTTCCACCATTACTGATATTTTCAGGATGAGAGTTTAAAAACGAAGTTTTAGTGAGACTTGGGAGAAGTCTATCTGCTTTTAACATAGGAATAGAAAATCGTGAATGCATAGAGTCAATGTCCGCTTTAATCTTAAATCCACAAGTTTGAAAGACCCATCCAAGCTTAAAAGCTAAGTCATTCATCCAGCGATAACGAAGAAGTAAGAAGAATGCTTTTTTATACCAAGCAATTCCATACTTTTTAGCAATGTCAGAGCGAACTTGCTCTATTACCATATCTGTAGGAAGTGATTTTGGACAAACCTCTACACAAGCTGTACATAAAAAACAAGATTCAAAAATCTCTTTTGCATTTTTATCTAATTCTAGATTTCCTCTTTGATAAGCTCCAAGAAGGTCTAAAAAACCACGAGGGGAGGTAACCTCATCGGCATTTACATTATGAATGGTACAAACAGGGATACACTTTCCACACTTAACACATTCATCAGTCACACTTGCAAAATCAAAAATATCTTGAGGGGTTTTACTCATTTACTTATACCGTTTTTGAAAATGCTTTAGAGCTTGCAGCATGCTTTTTCATATACGCATCAAAAGGCATCGCAATATTACGAATAAGAAGAGTTCCAGTTTCACTACACTCTATATGATTTTCATCCATTGTTAAAAGCTCATCATCTACAAAAGGTTTTAGTGCTTCTATTGCATCTGCGAAATATGTTTTAAATTCTATGTTGAAAAGTTTTTCAAATCTTTTTATATCAAGTTTGAAGTTACTCATAAGTTCCATAATCACATACTGTCTAATCTGGTCATCTTCGTTTAGTACAATACCACGTTCAAATGGAAGTTTTCCGGCATCTATAGCCTCTTCATACTCACCCATAATCTTAAAGTTTTGATTGTAAGAGTCAATTCCTTCGCCAATAGAAGTAAGCCCTACTCCAATAAGATCTGCTCCACCTTTAGTAGTATAGCCTTGAAAGTTTCTGTGTAACTCACCTTTATCTATAGCTTTAAACAGATCATCTTCCGGCTTTGCAAAGTGATCCATTCCAATCATTCTATATCCGTGAGAAGTTAAAAAGTCAATAGTGTACTGCATAATCTGAAGTTTTTCATCTGGTAGAGGGAGAGTTGTTTCATCTATCTTTCTCATAGTCTTTTTAAGCCAAGGAACATGAGCATAATTAAATACAGCAAATCTATCAGGGTCAAGTGTAAGAGAAAGTGCAAGAGTCTCTTTAAATGTTTCTAGAGTTTGATATGGAAGTCCATAAATCAAATCTACATTCACGGAGAGCATATTGTATTTTCTAGCTAAATCCATCGCATCTTTTGAGATAGCATATGGCTGAATTCTATGTACAGCAGTTTGAACTTTTTCATTAAAATCTTGAAGACCAAAACTTACGCGGTTAAATCCGGTTTCACTCATTACACGCATCTGATCTTCATCTATATGACGTGGATCTATCTCACAACTAATCTCAGCATCTGAGCGAAAGTTTGGAAAGTATGATTTAATCTCTTCTATAATCTCTTTAAGTTGTGCAGCAGAAAAGAATGTCGGTGTTCCTCCACCAAAATGCATTTGAAGAACTTCACGAGTACAATCAAGATGTTTTGAAAGTATGGACAACTCTCTTTTTAGATAGTCCATATAGCGAAGCATCTTATCTTCTTTAGAAGTAAACACAACACTGCAGCCACAGAAATAACATGCATTTTTACAAAAAGGCAAGTGAAAATATAAGCTAATTGGACGAGAAGAGTCTTGTGTTTCTAGTTTTTGAATATATTCATCATATCCATAAGCGTCACTAAACTCTAGTGCAGTTGGGTAACTTGTGTAACGAGGACCTGGTTTTGAGTACTTTGTAAACTTTGCAAAATCTAGCATAAAAAATCCATTTATTGTTTAATTACGGCGATTATCTCTAAATAATACTAATAAACCTATTAATTTTAGAGATGCCCTTAATTATCAAACTCTCCGGCTAATCTTTGATAAACCTCTGATTTCTCTAAAAGTTCACTATGACTTCCAGATGCAACCACTCTACCATTTTGCATTACCAAGATCTTGTCAGCATGCTCAATCGTGCTTAATCTGTGAGCAATTGTAATAGTGATTTTATCTTTTGTATACTCATCTAAAGCGAATTGAATTCTTTTTTCACTTTCATTATCAAGTGCTGAAGTAGCTTCATCAAAAAGCAAAAGGGAGGAGTGTTTGTATATAGCCCTTGCAATTGCTATTCGCTGTCTCTGCCCGCCTGAGAGGTTTGATCCAAACTCTTCCATCATTGTATCAATGCCATTTTCAAGGGATGAGACAAAGAGTGAAGCATCTGCCAACATTAAAGCTTCTACTACTCTTTTTACATCTATATCTTGTCCATAAGCTACATTTGCTGCAAGTGAGTCTTGAAAAATATATATTCTTTGAGTCACAAGTGAAATATGGTGTTTTAAAGAGTCTTGAGTGTAGTCTTTAATATTTTTACCATTAACTAAAATCTCTCCGGCAACGGGGTCATAAAAGCGTAGAAGCATATTTATAAATGTACTTTTACCACCTCCACTATCACCAACAAGCGCAATATTTTCACCCTGTTTAATATCTATACTTATATCATTCAGAGCATATACATCTTCGTATTTAAGAGCTACATTTTTAAATTCTATCTTTTTAATATCTTCACTTAAAATTTCTTGACCATCAATAATCTGATTTTTAGTATCTAAAATTTCAAAAACTCTTTCACTAGCAGCAATTGCATCTTGTATTCTTGAGTAGATTGAACCAATACGACGAATGGGCTGAAAAACAAGACCAACAGCCGTTAAAAATGCCGTAAATTCACCAACTGTCATATTTTCATTATATACTTCTCTCCCACCAACAAAAATAACTGCAGCTAGTCCTGCCGCACCAATTATCTCCATCATAGGTGATACTATCTCACCGACATAAACTGACTTCATATTTATTTTAAAAAACTGCCAGTTTTGAACACTAAAGCGTTCAAGTTCAAACTTCTCTGTAGCATTTGCCTTTATTATCTCACTATTGTTAAAAACCTCCGTTAGCCTTGTTACAACATCAGCATTTTTTGCTTGTGAACGATGAGAATATTTTTTTAGTTTCTTAGCTATTAAAATAAGTGGATAAATTACTATAGGGACGACAATTAACGAGTAAAGAGCAAGAGTTGAGTTTAAATATACTATGTAAACTATAAGAGCAACAACAGTTAAACTCTCACGAAAAAGTTCAGGAAGCATATTTGATACAAAGTATTGAATTCTATTTATATCGTTTGTAACACGAGAGATAAGTTCTCCGCTACGATTTAAATACAAAAAGCTCATATCTAGATTTATAATTTTTTCAAGTAGCATCTCTCTAAAGCGAGTTACGATATGTTGCCCTATATAGCTCATATATACTGATTGTATATAACGGCCTATAGCTTTTAAGAAATAGATACCAATCAATCCAATAGGAATCAGTAGTAGCATCTCTTCTTTTTTTTCTATAAACATTTCATCCATTAATGGCTGCATTATCTGTGCTGTAGCTGTTGTCGCGGCAACAGTTAAAATAATTCCGATAAGAACTAAAAAGTATTGTAGTTTATATTCTTTTATATAGGGCCAATAACGTTTAAAAATTTTCTTCAAAAACTATCCTAAAATTATTTTTTATTTGATTTGATCAGGTACTCAGTAACAGCTAAACTAGCTTTATAATACTCCTGACATTTTTTCTCTTCATCAGTGATAGCTTTTTTATTTTTAAAACCACCATTTTTTGTCATTATAACACCTGCGTCATTAAAACCACAATGCAAAATATTTTTGTCTAATAGATTCGTTCCTATAGCTGTATATTCTTTATCGTAAAGTGTTAAATTATACAGAGTTGGAAATATATCTTTGTGTGAAGATGCAAGAGTAGTGTCAATAGGCTCTTTTGGCTTAAGTACATCTGGCAAGTAAATATAAAAAGGAATTCGTTTTGTTTGAGTTAGGTGATTTTCATATTTCATAACTCCCTCAACCGTATTATTATCTGCTGTAATGGCTATAACACTATTGTTCGCCAAAGAAGAAGATTTAACTTTATCTAAAAATTCCCCTGCACTATCAACCGCATAAGCATAATCTTTAAATCTTCTTTTTACCAAATCAATATCACCGGTAATATGTTCTTTTAAATCTTGTGAAACTGCTAAGGAGTTTGACTTATAATCATCTGGAACAGTATAAGGAGGATGATTGTTTGTAGTTAGTACAAATATAAATTGTGGCGAAGTGGCATCTTTTAATTTTTTGTATACATAGTCATAAAGATGCTCATCAAAAACACCCCAATCATGAGAAATAGAGTCAATATCTTTATTTAAAGATTTAGCGATTGCACCTTTGCCCCAAGTGTGATCAAAACCTTGTCTTGACATGAAACTACCCACATTTCTCCAAAACAAATCTCCACCATATACAAAACTTGTTTCATAGCCTGCATCTTTATAAACCTTTGCGCTCGCTTGAGTAAAGCGAGTGTTCAAGTATGAACTTTGAGCGAAAGATGTTGAACTTGGACGAGCTGTAATATTTAAGAGCAGTGGTTCAAGAGAAACTATTGTTCCATTTGAACTCGATATAAAAGAAGTAAATATCGTATCTTCTTCAAAATGTTTTTTAAGTTTACCCATGATGTTAAAACTATCACTTTGATAATCAAGCAATGGCATTCCGAAACTTTCAACCATAACAACTACAACATGAGGCAACTTACCTTTTAGTTGTTCATTTTTAGAGGTTTTTTGAACAAGATTATTAAGAAGGTTTTCTCTATCAATATTTTTTGTTTGTTTAAAAACTTCAAAAGCTTTTGGCATCTGATTTTTGTATCCTGACTTTTTGATTAAGTCATAATTTCCTGACTTACTTCTAGCATATTGGGTATAAGAATCAAGAATTGCAAAGCTTGGAGTTTGTGGTAGTTTGTTTACAAGCGGGTCTTGACTTACATCTGAGATGCTATAAGCAAGAGGGAAAATCCCTACAGAGCCTCTACCCGTAAGTCCGACAAGAATGATAATAAGCAGAAAAAGTCCAAGTTGCTTGAACCAGTTTAACCTAAGCTCAAATTTTTGTGTAGTTTTTATGATTTTAAAAATAATAAAATATAAAAGAGTAAAAAAAACAACTCCAGATAAAGCGACTACAGGTATATTATAACTATCGAATGCTGTACGAACAAGGGCTTCGGTATCATCATCAAAAACACCAAAAATCATAAGCGTCGAGTGTTCACCAAAAAAAGAAAAGTATGTTAAATCTGTAAATGTTAAAAAAGCCAATAAAGTTAAAAGTACAACAAAATAAAATCTAAAAAAGGTGTAAAGATATTTTTGTATAAATCTTAACCTTAACAGCCATATAATAAATATTAGAACTATCCCTAAAGCATTTAAATAAGCTAACATACTTGCATCTAGCCTAGCACCAAGCCAAAAAGCGTCTAGAAGCTCAAAAAACGAGTAAGCACTTGTTCCACCATAATTTAAAAATAAATAGAGTCTTGACAATGTCATCAAACCCAATATAACTAAAGAAAGTTTTAAAATTGAGTATAGTAAATTGGTTAAAAAATTGAAGTGTTGGTATTTTTGCATTTGGAATTATACAGTTTTTAATCATCATTTTGGTAAAATGACAAACTTTTAATCAAGGCGAACTATGAAAAAACGAATTTTAGTGACTGGTGGAGCAGGCTTTGTAGGTAGTAATCTATGCGAGAGATTAGCACAAGATGAAAACTATGATGTATATAGTTTAGATAATTATTTCACAGGTTCCAAAAAAAACCATGTAGAAAATGTAACATACATAGAAGGTTCAACTTCAGACATTGAAACACTTATTACATTTTCGCCTGACATGGTTTATCACCTAGGAGAATATTCAAGAGTTGAGCAGAGCTTTGATGATATAGAAAAGGTATGGAAGTTTAACAAAGATGGAATATTTGCTGTTTTAGAATTTGTTAGAAAACATGGATGCAAAATACTCTATGCTGGAAGTTCTACAAAGTTTGGCGATGGTGGTTTGGGAAGAAGTGCATCTCCTTATGCATGGACAAAAGCTTCAAACACAGAGCTTGTACAAAACTACGGAGCTTGGTTTAATGTGCCTTTCGCAATTACTTACTTCTATAATGTATATGGAAACAGAGAAATTCAAACTGGAAAATATGCGACCTTGATAGCACTTTTTAAAGAGAAAATGAAAAACAGTGAACCTCTTACAATAGTAAGTCCAGGATCTCAAAAAAGAAACTTCACTCATATAGATGACATAATCGACGGTTTAGTATTAGTCGGTGAAAATGGCTATGGAGACGAGTTTGGCATAGGGAGTCCTGAATCTTACAGCATAAAAGAGATAGCTGAGATGTATGATGGAAAAATAGAGATGCTACCAGAGAGAGCTGGAAATAGAATGACAGCAGATGTTATGATTTCTAAAACTCAAGCACATGGATGGAAACCTACAAGAACAATTAAAGAGTATATAAACAAAGCAAGAGCTAATAATTGGCCATAAAAATTAAGGGAAGTGAATGAAGGGAATTATTTTAGCAGGAGGGTCTGGAACAAGACTTTTTCCGATTACAAAAG